>JAYTXV010000312.1:0-36015 GCA_043742805.1 Caulobacteraceae bacterium
CGCTTGACCGCCTCGGCGATGGCCATGGCTTCGGCCCGGGCCGATTTCATGAACTTCAGCCGCGCCGGCGTGGCGTGGAACAGATCCCGCACCTCGACCCGCGCGCCATGGGCCTGATCGAACGCCGCCGGTGAAACCTCGCCGACCTTGCCGCCATCAACCACTATGGCGTGAGCCCCCGCGACGCCTCGCGCCCGGGAAGCGATGGACAGCCTCGCCACCGAACCGATCGACGGCAGGGCCTCGCCTCGAAACCCCAAGGTGGCGATGCGCAGCAGGTCGTAGCCGCCGTCCACGTCGGCGACCAGCTTGGAGGTGGCGTGGCGCTCGATGGCCAAGGAGAGCTCGTCGGCGGCAATGCCTTTGCCATCGTCGGCCACCAGCATGCGCGCCAGCCCACCGCCGTCGGCCTGGACCTCGATGCGCAGCGCCCCGGCGTCGAGGGCGTTCTCCATCAGCTCCTTGACGACGCTCGCGGGCCGTTCGACCACCTCGCCGGCAGCGATGCGGTTGATAAGGTCCGGCGGCAGGCGGCGGATGGTCATGGGAGTCATATAAGCTTGTTTGCCGCAAAATGGTGGCTCGGCTTGCGATCTGCGGTAGGGGGCCTCAGAACATGGCTCTCCATCACCCCGGGGTCTTGAACATGGTTTCCTTCCGCCGCGCGCTCACCCCCTCGGCCATCTGCATCGGATTGCTGGTCGGCGCGCTGATCGGACCATCCCAAGCGACCGCGGCCGGACCTGCGCTGGAGCTCAAACCCGATTGGCGGCTGCTGGGTCCGTTCCGAGGCGGCTGGGCGGAGATGGTGGAAGGCGTCGCCACCCGGCCTGACACCTTCGTGTTCGGCGCCTCGGGCGGCGGAGCCTGGCGCACCGACGACGCCGGCCGCACCTGGACCTCTCTATTCGACAAAGGTCCCACCGCGCCGATCGGAGCGGTGGCGATCGCGCCCTCCGATCCGGACACTGTATATCTGGGGTCGGGACAGCCCGAGCCGCGCTATGACGTGGCCGCCGGAACCGGCGCCTTCCGCTCCGCCGACGGCGGCAAGACCTGGCGGGCGATCGGCCTGGAAAAAACCGCTCATATCGGCCGCATCTGGGTCAGCCCGGCGGACGCCAATAAGGTGCTGGTGGCGGCGGTGGGGGATTTTTTCGGCCCCAATCCGGAGCGCGGCGTATTTCGCTCCACCGACGGCGGCCAGACCTGGACGCACACCCTGGCGATCAACGCCGACACCGGCGCGGTGGACCTAGCCGCCGATCCGAACAACCCCGACACGATCTTCGCCGCCGCCTGGCAGGCGCGGCAATACCCGTGGCAGAGCTATTTCACCCCGGTCGCGGGTCCTGGCAGCGCCATCTATAAGTCGACCGATGGCGGCGTGACCTGGAGCCGCATGGGCGGCGCCGGCTGGCCCACAGGCCCGCTGGGCAGGATCAGCATCGCGGCCACGCGCACAGCCGCCGGGCTCCGGCTCTATGCGGTGGCGGATTCAGAGACCGCCGGCGGCCTCTATCGTTCCGACGATGGCGGCGCGAGCTGGCTGCGAGTCAACGGCGAGCCGGCCTTCACCAGCTACTACGCCAGCCGCGTCACCGTCGATCCCACCGACCCCGACGTGGTGTGGCTGGTCGGCCAGTCGATCCGCCGCTGCGCGCAGGGCGGCAAGACCTGCGAGATCGTCAAGGGGTCGCCCGGCGGCGACGACTATCATTTTGTATGGATCAATCCGGCCCATCCCGATCACATGGCCGTGGCCAGCGACCAGGGCGCCCAGGTCAGCGTCAATGGCGGCAAGACCTGGTCCAGCTGGTTCAACCAACCCACCGGCCAGTTCTATCACCTTGCCACTGACGACCGGTTCCCGTTCCACGTCTATTCAGGCCAGCAGGATAGCGGCACCGTGGGCATCGCCAGCCGCTCGGACTATGGGGCGATCGGCTATCGCGACTGGACGTCGGTAGGCGGCGACGAGCGCGACTATGCCATCCCGGATCCGGAGGACCCCAATATCGTCTATGCTTCGGGACTGGGCGGCCATCTTAGCCGCTATGACGCCCGGACCGGCCAGTCGGCCAACATCACCCCGGTCCCGATCTCCACCTACGGACAGCGCCAGACCACGACCCCACACCACTTCGTCTGGGTAACGCCGATGGCGATTTCCCGGACCGGGCCGGTGACGCTCTATCTCGGCGCCGAGATGGTGTTCGCCTCCACGGACCGAGGCGTCCATTGGTCGACGATCAGCCCGGACCTGACCGGCAAAACCGCCGAGGCCAAGGGCTGCGACGGCGATGTGGCGGTGGCCGCCGCCAAGGCCTGCGGTTACGGGGGTATCTGGAGCCTGACGCCATCGCCGCGCCACGCCGGAGAGATCTGGGTCGGGACCGATGACGGCCTTGTGCAGCTGACCCGCGACGGCGGCGCCCACTGGACCAACGTCACCCCGCCCCAGGTTGCGGAATGGGCCAAGATCGCCACCGTCGATGTCTCATCCATCGCCGATGGGGTCGCCTATGTGGCGGTGGACAACCAGCGTCAGTCCGACCGCCAGCCCCACGCCTATGTGACCCACGACTACGGCGCCAACTGGCGGGACGCGGCAGGCGATCTGCCGCGCGATCACTTCGTCTCGACAGTGCGAGCCGACACCGTCAGGCCCGGCCTGATCTTCGCAGGGACCGACGTTGGGGTGTTCGCCTCCTGGGACGACGGCATCCACTGGCGGACGCTCCAGGGCAACCTGCCGACGGCCTGGGCGCGGGACCTGGTGGTGCATGGGGACGATCTGATCGTGGGCACCCAGGGCCGGGCGATCTGGGACCTCGGCGATCTGGCCCTGGCGCGTCAGGCGGGTCCAGGCTTGGCGCCGGCCAGTGCCCACCTGTTCACACCCGCCGACGCGGTGCGGGCGCGGGCCAACGCCAATCGCGACACGCCATCCCCCGCCGAGGAGCCGACCGGCCGCAACCCACCCGAGGGCGCGGTAATCGACTATTGGCTACCGGCAGCCGCCAAAGGGACGGTCACCCTGGATGTGATCGATTCCACTGGAACCCGCGTCCAGCGCCTGACCAGCGCTCCGGCCGCGGTGATTGACGCCGGGGTTTATTTCCAGAAGGGCTGGATCGGCTCGCCTCATCCCCTGTCCACTTCGCCGGGCCTCCACCGCGCGCTTTGGAACCTGCGCTGGCGGCGTCCGGCCGCCCTGGCGTTCGAATATTCGATCGGCACGGCGGCGGGGACCGACACCCCGATCAGCCCACAGGGACCCCTGGCGCTGCCCGGCGCGTATCAGTTAGTCCTAACCGTTGATGGCGTCACCGCGCGGGCGCCTCTGAAACTGATCCAGGACCCCCGCGCCCAGACCAGCGACGCCGACCTCGCCGCCTCGCTGGTCCTATCGAAGGTGATCGCCGAAGATCTGAAGCTTGCCCGGCGGGGACACGGCGAGATGGAGGCGGCTCACGGCGGCATGCTGGCGGCCCAGGCCGCGCTGAAGACGAAATCGACCAGCGCCAGTGTCGACGGAGCGGCGTTGACCGTGCGGGTGGCGGCGTTTGTCACCGCGACCGAACCGCCAAAGACCGGTCACAGCTTCCTGAAGGTCTCCAGGATCCTCGCTGGCGTCGAGACCGATCTCGAAGGCGCGGACCTGGCCCCGACCGAGCCTCAGTTGACTACCCGCAAGGAGGCCCGCGCCCAGCTCGACGACCTCTGGTCGGCCTGGTCGGCCCTGCGCGACCATGACTTGCCGGCGCTCAACACGTTCCTGACCCAGGCCGGGCTTTCGGCGGTGAACATACCGCCGGAAGACCGTCTGCCCATCACCCAGCCCGAGGGGGGTCAAGACTTGCCCTGACGCCTGCCGTCCGTTCACGCCTTCGGCGTTGTGCAGATCAGATTTCGGGCGTGGAGGCGGCAGGTGGCGGCAACTCGGTCATCGAGATCGTGGAAACGCCCGTCCCAGTCCTCGCCGTTACGGTCGAAGACGAAATAGCCGAAGCGGCCCATCGTGAAGATATCGGCCATCAAGCCGTCGACGGTGGTCCGCCCGGCGGCGGGCGGCGGGGCGTCATCCATGTCCAGGCTGTCGCCTCCGGCGCCCACCACCAGTTGCGAGGGCCGCGCCCCGCCGAACCCCAAGCTGGCGAAGTTGTGGATGTGGCCGCTGAGAACCAGGGCCACGGCGGAAAGGTCGCGGCCCTTCACGGCCTTGCGTTCGGTGGCGTTGATCAGGCCGTCGCCGAGCAGATCGCCCAGGCGCGATGCGTTCCAGATCGGCCGATGGGTGACGATCCAGACCGGCGGCCCAGTCGGCTTGGCCTTGAGGCTGTCCAGGCGCACGCCGAAAGCGGCGATCAGGTCCGCGGTCGGGAACACATCTTCGGCGTCGGCGCTGTCGACCACCAGAAGCCGCGCTCCGCCGATATCGACCGTGAAGCTGTCACTGTCGGCCGGGCAGGCCTTCACCACCGGCGCCGCGTCCAATTGACGAAACCAGCCGGCCCAGCCGCGCTTGCAGTTCTCGTGGTTGCCGCGCGCGAACACCCAGGGCGCGGCGATCAGCAACGGCCGGGCGGGATCGAACAGTTCGGCCTTCCAGGTTGCCCATCTGTCTCCGTAGGGACTTCCCGCGCAACCGGTGTTCCCCAGCGGGCACGGTGTCTCGCGGTAATAGTAGTCGCCCACATGGATCACCAGATCCGGCTTCTTCGACGCCGCCAGGGCGGCGATGCGGGCGAACGGCCAGCCACGGGGATCGTTGCAGCGCTGCAGGCCCAGACCCTTGATCCGACATCCGGTGTCGCCAATGACCACGATCCGGCCGGGCGCGCGGACCGGCGCCCGTAGGGACTGGCCCTGGACTACGATGCGGCGGTCGGTGGGACCAAGGACGGCGGCGCAGACCCGATCGGGAAACGCGATGCTCGGCCCAGCGCGCTGGGTCATGGGACGCGCCGCGCCATCGACGATGATCGTCGGACACGCCGCCGCCTCGGTCACCAGGCGCGTCTCCGCCCCACCCACCGTCATCTGAACCCAGGCTGCGGGCGCGGCAAGGACGTGGCTCGTTAGCAACACAGCCAGAGAAATCGAGATGACATACAAAGCGTTGTTCAAGCCCTTACTCCCGTTGGTGAGGGTTCAACGCCGCATCCTGTCGGAAAATTAAACTGAGGTGGGTATTTCAATTTGGCAACAGTCATCCTATTTGCCCGGTCGCGGTGGTGTCTGATGTTTGTTCACGACACCCGCTTTGGCGCCGGGGGGCGCGTCGGAAGAGGATTTCCACAATGGTCGATAGAGCGCCAAACAGGAACGGCATGGCTCGTGCCACTCTGAGTGCGTATCTGGCCATGTTCACCATGTCGGCGGCGGGTCTGACCGCCGTCCCGGCACGCGCCGCCCTGGTCGAAATCGCGGTCACGGGCGTCACGGAAGCCCGGGGCCATGTTCGGGTTGAGCTTTGCACCAAGGATACCTTCCTTACCTCATCGTGCCCCTATCAGGGCGAGGCGCCCGCGACCGTCGGCGCGACCGTGGTCAAGATCGCCATGGTTCCCCCTGGTAGATACGCCGCCCAGGTGTTCCACGATGAAACAGATCAGGGCGTCGTCCACCAGAATCTTCTGGGAATTCCCCGCGAGAAAATTGGCTTTTCCAACGACGCACCCGTGCATCTGCTCGGGCCGCGTTTTCGGGAAGCCGCGTTTTCGGTGGGCTCGGAGCTGCAGCGGATCACCCTGAAGGTGGGGCGGCTGCTAGGCGGACACTGAAGCGAAAATATTGGGAATGGCCAACACTGGTTGACCGGTTCAGGACGCTTCAAGTGCCTCGCGGGTGCGCGCGCCCACCGAAATGCAGAATGTTGGCCTGGGTGACCGCCAGCCCCGGCAGGTCGCGGCGGTCGGTCGGTATTCCCACGACCATGGCCGACCGATAGGCGGCGCCATCCGGATTTCGGCCTGTGGGGCCAGGATCAAGGTTGGAAAGCCGCTGATGCCCGCCCCCGGGTCGGCGTGATATACAAAACCGGGTTCATCCAGGCCACTGTGACCGAACTGCTGTCCGGACGCTTCCGTCACATGGCGCCAACGGCCTCGCAGCTCGGCCTTGGCGGCGCCGGCCATCGGATCGGCGAAATATACCCAATGCTGGGCGCCCATTAACCTGTCCAACAGCTCAATTGCGACATTCACTGCTTCTCGCCATTCGGGGCAAGAGGTGGATGAGTGTTAACAAACAACAGGATATGCGCCTATGCACAGGCTAACTGGACATCGATTTGACTCACCGTTGACTAATTCGAAAACTAAGAATGTTGGCCAAACAAAATCGGCCAGGAATCAAGCGATTGGAAACGTCTGATTTCCCTTTATTTTTCAATATTATTAAACTTTTAACAGTGCTCGATGAAAATTCTAATTGTGCGTCGCCTTTTCCGCAGAGTTTCCCTTGCCCCATTTCAGCCCGAATGCTAACTCGCTTTCTATAGGCCTAGCGCCGCGCTGCCCCGAAAGTCGGGGGGGCGTAAAGGAGATACCAACATGACGATTAGTGTTAAGACGCTCCTCGCCGGGGCCGCACTCATTTCGGCTCTCGCCTTGAGCACGGCCGCTTCGGCCGTTACGGTCATTACGCCTCTCTTAGGCGGTCCGTTCTCCCTTTCCAATCCGCTGGGCACCCTGCCGGCGACGAAGATGAAGGCGGGCAACACGTACGACTTCACGTTTTCCCTCGTTGGTCCGCTAGGCAACATCGACTCGATCCAGTTGCAGGCCCAACTCCTGTCCCATGCAACCTCCACCCCGGAGTTGATCCAGTATAGCCTCTACAGCGGCGCCCCGGGTTCGGGCACGCTCATGTCCAAGTCGTCCCTTGACTTCTCCCCCACAATTTCCTTTCAACCTGCGGCCGGCGCCTACTATGTTGAGGTGGACTACATCGCCGCCAGAGGCGAAGTGGCCGGTGGCACCCTGACCGCTTCAGCTCCGGAACCTGCTTCCTGGGCGATGATGCTGGTTGGCTTCGGCGCTCTGGGCGTCGCCCTGCGTCGCCGGGCCGCCAAGACCGCTTCCGTCGCAGCCTAAACTTAATAAAACATCACCGCTTAAAGGGGTCGCCGCGAGGCGGCCCCTTTTCGTTTGGGATAGTGAACTTTGTTCGCCGCTCAGGGCGGCATCCCACTTCCGCCATTTTTCGACACCTATTCGCCGGATTTCTAAGCGCTCGGGGCTTTTCCGGGCTTGATTGATCCCATCCGGTCTTTCCAAAAAGGGTAAATCGCGGTGCGTCATTTTTTTCCGCCAACCCCTTGCCCTATTTTGGCCGGAATGCTATCCAGCTGATATCGGCCATGGGCCACTTCGCTACGGTGTTCGTGGAGAAGAGTAGGAGTAGCTTGAAATGACGAATTCGCTAAAGACTCTCATCGCCGGCGCCGCCGTGCTTTCGGTCCTAGCCATTGCCGCTCCGGCCTCTGCGGTTACGATCGTCACGCCTTTCTTGAGCGGCCCGTTCTCCCTTACCAATCCGCTCGGGACAATCCCAGCGACCAAACTGGTGACTGGCAACACCTACGATTTCAGTTTCACACTGGCTACCCCGGTTGGAAGCGCCACCTCGGTTCAGCTTTTGGCCCAGCTGTTGAAACATGGCCAGTCCACACCGGAAATGATCCAATATAGCCTCTACAGCGGCACCTCGGGTTCGGGAACATTCATCACGCAGTCGAGTTCGGATTTCTCGCCCACGATCGCCTTCACACCAGCCGCCGGCAATTATTATGTTGAAGTGAACTACATCGCCGTGAGCGGTGAAGTCGCCGGTGGCACCTTGACATCTTCGGTGCCGGAACCCGCTTCTTGGGCGATGATGCTGGTCGGCTTCGGCGCTCTGGGCGTCGCCCTCCGCCGCCGGGCCGCCAAGGTCGCTTCCGTCACGGCTTAAGTCTAGTAGAAATTTTCTGCCTAAAGGGGTCGCCGCAGGGCGGCCCCTTTTCGTATGTGGCGGTTGTGCCCGACAAAACGCCCCCCGAATCCGCCGGCCGCACACCGGCGGCTTTGGTCATAACCTTAATCACGCATTCATGGGTGGGTCATTCTAAGTGGCCAACCCTCTGGCTACGATCTCGTCGACCCAAATCTAGTCTCAGTTGCTGGCCCAGGGAGACTTCACCCCCGGCAATGAGATTTTTCAATCTGAGTCCAGCCTTGACTTCTCCCCGACCACCGCGATCCCGCCAGAGGCAGGCGACTACTATGTCGAAGTCAACGTGATACCCGCCAACAACAAAGTGGCAGGCGGTATAAACTTGACCGACTCCACTCAAGATCCTTCCGGGGCCGTTGTAATCCGGGTCGGCCCGCCCTTAATGCCACACGCAGCCGGCAAAAGCCGCGTGAACAGATCAGTCATCGCCTCCAACCCGCCTTGGCGTTGGAGGTGGTCCTGTCGTACCTCCAGTTCCACCGCATCCCGTCCGCGCTGGTGGGCATGGAAAGGCACGGTGTAGTCAGTTCCGTCCATCGCGTAGGGCTCGTTGTCCCCGACCATCAGGCCCGGCTCTTGTCGCAATAGCGTCAGCAACGCGGTCGAGGCTGAGGAATCGCCCATGTGCAACACCCCTACATCCCAGGGCCGGGCCAAGCCGCCCAGGCTGGGGGTGAAGCTATGGACGCAGATCAGCACGGTGTCCGCCCCCAGTCGCCAGCGAGCGTCCAGCTCCATCGCGATCCGAGTGTGATAGGGCTCAAAGATCGCCTGGTGACGCGCCGCTTTCTCGTCTGACGAGAGATCACGGTTGCCAGGAACCATCCAACCATCGCCCTCGGTCACGATCGACTGCGGATGGTTGGGTGCGCGGTTGCAGTCGATGACCAGCCGCGAATAGGCTTGATGTATCAGAACCGCGTCAAGGGCGCCGGCCAGGCGGCGGGCCAGATCCAAGGCCCCGATATCCCAGGCGATGTGAGTATCGAACGCGGCATCCGGCAGGCCGAGCCGGCTCAAACAGCGCGGAACCCCGCGGCCGGCGTGATCGCAGACCACAAGAAACGGTGAATCGGCGCCGCTATTTTCGGCGACCACGGGTGTGGGGTCGCCCGCTTCCAAAAGTCCCATGGACGGCGGTAGTTGAATGGCCTTACTCCTCAAACCCTGGAGGCGGCCCGCCGCGCCCAAGGAACCCGCTCCGCCGCGAGGGCGTTAGGGTGGTCCTCCAAATGTTTTCACCAAAGGCCAGGACCTCTATGCACATCCGCGTGGGTTACGACATCATATATGACTGCGCGGGCCCGACGCCGATGATGTTGTTGCTAAGCCTACGGCCAGAGCGGACCGACGATCTGGTGACGCCGCAGCTGATGACGGTCTCCCCCAACGTTCCGACTCGAACCTATATCGACCGCTTCGGCAATCTCTGCACGCGAGTGATGGCGCCGCGCGGTCCGATCCGTTTCACCGCCAACTATATCGTCTCGGATTCCGGCTTACCCGACCAGCCCGCCTTTGACGCCATCCAACATGAGGTGGACGCGCTGCCCAGCGACCTGTTGGTCTTCCTGCTGGGCAGCCGCTATTGCGAGACCGACCAGCTGACCACCGCCGCCTGGTCGCTGTTCGGCGGCGTGGCGCCGGGCTGGAAGCGCGTCCAGGCCATCGTCGAGTGGGTCAACGAGCGGATCACTTTTGGTTATCCTTACGCCCGCAACACGCGCACCGCCTTCGAAGCCTTCAACGAGCGGGTCGGAGTGTGCCGGGATTTCGCCCATCTGGCGGTGACACTGTGCCGCTGCATGAACATCCCGGCCCGCTACTGCACCGGCTATTTGCCGGACATCGGTGTGCCGATCGAACTGCCGATGGATTTCAGCGCCTGGTTCGAAGTCTACCTGGGCGGCCGATGGCACACCGCAGACGCCCGCCACTCCGCCCCACGCATCGGGCGGGTCCTGATGGCCCACGGCAGGGACGCCACCGATACGGCCATCAGCACCGCCTTTGGACCCACCACCGTCAGCCGCTTCGACGTCATCGGCGAACCGGCCTGAGCCGAGTCTCCACCAAGCCCGATCCAGCCAATTCCGGACCCAGGGCTTCGCGCAGCGGGTCTAGCCAGGGCTCGTAGTTGCGCCACTGATCAAGGCCGTCGCGAAAGATCGGGCGGCGAACCTGTTCGGAACTGGCGGTGCGAACCGCGCGATCGTTTTGGTGAAACCGCAGGCAGGCGTCTTCAAAAGGCAGGCCGCAATGGTCCAGTAGCCGACGCACCTGCCCCTCGGTATCCTCCACCATGTCCTCATAGATCACGCGGTGCACGGCGCCCGGCGTGATCGCGTCGAAATGGCCCATCAGCTCCACATAGTCTTGATAGTATCGGCCGAGATCGGTGAGGTCGTAGGAGAAGGCGTGACCGCGGGCGAAGTGCTGCTTGAAGGCTGAAAAGCATGACGGCATGGCTCCCCGGCGGGCGTCGATAATCTTCGCATTCGGCAGGATCAGGCGGATCAGGCCGATATGGTGAAAATTGTTGGGCATTTTGTCGATGAAGAAGGTCCGTCCCAGCTTGCGATGAACGCGTGCGCGGGTCAGGAACTCGTCGCCAAGAGCGGTGAGGCTGGCCCCATCGAGGTCAGCGATCGCCTCGGGATAGCGCTGCCCCTCGACCTTCGATCCCGGCCGACCGATACGCCGGGCCAGGACGGTGATGTCAGGCAGCTCCATGGTGCCTTCCACCGCCGAATGGCTGGCCAGGATCTGTTCGATCAGCGTCGATCCGGACCTTGGAAGGCCAACGACGAAGATCGGGGCAGCCGCCGCCGAGCCCAGCCCGATCCGGGCGGCCAGGAATTCCCGACTGAACAAAGCCCTGGTCCTCAACATGGCCAGATGCGCTTCGTCCGCGTCATAAGGAACCGCTGCGCGGCGCAGGCGCGCACCCTCGGCATAGTGGGCGAAGGAGGCGGCGTAGTCTCGCCGGTCCTCCAACGCTTTGCCCAGCGCGTAATGGAAGTGCAGCCGATCCTCGTCGGCCAGATCAGGGCGCGTGATCTGGTCCAGCATCGCCGCCTCGCGCTCTGGCGTGAACGGCTCGGTCTTGAGATTGGCGAAGCTCCAGTAGGTTTCCCCAAGCCCCGGCGCCATGTCAAGGCAGCGATTGTAGGCGTCTACCGCCTCTTCTCGCCGGCCGGCGGTTCGCAGGGCGTGGCCGTAGCTCAGCCAGATCTTCGGCTGGCGGGAATGTTCGGCCAGAACGTCACGATAGATTTCGATGGCCTCGCCGTATTCGCCCACCAGCCCCAGGCAAGCAGCCTTGAGATTGCGGTATCCAAGCTCCGATGGGTCGTCCACCAACAACCGGTCCAGGTGGACCAGGGCCTCTTGCGCCTTCTGCTGGCGGAACAGGACGAGCGCCAGATTATAGCGCGCGCCGACGAAACTGGGCGCCAGTTCCAGACAGCGGGTGAGGAGATTTTCAGCGTCGCTGTAGCGGCCCAGCCGGGTGCCCGCCTCAGCCAGCATACGCATCGCGGCGACATCGGTGGGGTAGGCCTTCAAATGATCGCGCAACAGGCGTTCGGCGACTGCGAGACGGTCATCGCACAGGGCGTCGGCTGCGGCCATCAGGTTTGGATCGCTGACCGAAGCGCGAATCTGTTCGGCGTACGCGCGGTCGGCCCCCGTCGCATCGCCCCGTTCGGTCAAAAGATCGCCAAGGGCGCGCCAGGCCTCGGGCATGGCGCGCTTGATGGAGACCGCTTGGCGCAGGGCGCGAATCGCCGGCTCCAACTCCCCCAGGCTGGCCAGGGCCAGCCCAAGTTCATGGTGTGTCTGGGCCGAGCCGGGTTGCGTTCGAGCGAGAGGTTCGAGCACCGCCCGGGCCGAGGCCGCGTCTCCCTTCCGGCGCCGGGCCATACCAAGCACCAAGGCGGCGCGAGGTTCAGTCGGCAGAACCTTCAGAATCTCCTCGGCCTGGCGTTCGGCCAGGATCGGGTCGGACTGGAGCAGGGTCACCGCCCGGCCCAGCGCCGCGTCCAGCGATCCAACGGCGGCCTCAACCATCAGCGGCCCTTCGCATGAGCCCTAGAACTTCTGGCCGAACCGAATGCCGACGGTCAGAGGTTGGGTAGGCACGATATAGACCGCCGCTGGCACGCCAGGGTAGGCGCTGGTGCAGACCGAGGTCGTACAAGGCGTATAGCGATTGAGTTGGCCGCGCGCGTCGAAGGCATTCTTGACGAACAATTCGGCGGTCTTGTTGTCCTTCTCGGCTCCGAAGGACAGATCAACGGTGGCGAAGTCGGGCATCCGCCCCAGATTGTGGATATCGGCGGTGAACAGAGCCGACGAGCGTTGGGTCTGGTAGACAAGCGCCGCCTGGGCGTGCGCCCTCCAGCCCATCAGATCGAAACCATAACGCGCCGTCAGATTGCCCTTGAACCTCGGCGTATAGGGTAACTGCTCGCCCTTTAGCGCCTTGGCGTCGACATCGGCGCAGTTGGGAATGATAAGGCCCGTGGCTTGGTCGGTGCCGCAGAAATTGGCGGTCAGCACTGCGTCATTATAGGCCCCGCCGGCGGAAAAAGTGAGGTTCGAAGTGGCCCGCCAGTCGATACTGGTTTCCACACCCCGAATTCTCGCCGAGGGCGCGTTTTCAATGATCGTCAGGCTGTTGGGGCCAAGAAAGGCGAACTGGAAGTTGGAAAATTCCTCGTCATAAATCGCGCCGTTCCAGTTCAGCGATCGATCCAGCCAGCTGGTCTTCCAGCCGATCTCGTAGTTGGCCAGGGAGTCGGCCTGATAGGGCTGGAACACGCCGCTTCTGTTCACCCCGCCCGGACGGTAGCCAGTAGAATAGGTAAAATACACCAGCTTATCCCCATCGAACTTGTAGGTAAGATTGGCCTTGTAGGTTTCACCCGTTCCGGTGGACGCCGGTTTGTTAAGATTGACGCAGGGCGCGTTGCGGAACACCAGGCCAGGGATGCACTTGGCTTCGCCGGTATGTGAGCTGTAACCGGCGCTATAGCCGTAAAATCCATAGAGCGTGTTGTTGTAGCGATAGCCGCGAACGCCGCCGGTGATGGTGATGTGGGAGTTCACATCAAACGAAGCCTCGCCAAACGCGGCCTCGTCCCGGTCGATCCGGTTCTGGTCAGTCAGCCAGATAGTATTGGGCCAGCCGGTGACGGAAACCTGGGGGCCGAAACCCTGAATCTGATAGTCTTGGATGATCCAGTGGGTTTGGCGCTCCTGGAACAGACCGACGATGAAACGGAACCGGTCCGTGGAAGGGGAAGCGAGGCGAAGTTCGTTGCTGCCCTTCTCGAACCGGTCTCGGCCGATGATCTCCTGCTGCGGGCGCGGCAGGGGGTTGTTGGCGCCGTCGACCCAATAGGCGCCCGAGTGGGCCGCCGCGTCATAGGCCACCGAATAGTCGGTATAGTCGGACAGGGAATCCACTGCCCGATTCAAATATCCCCCCGAGTAGGTCAGATCAAACCGGCCAATTTTACCGGTGATGTTCATCCCTGCCTGGATCCAGCGGTCATGGTCGCTGTCGGGCTGGAAACGATTGACCTTCAAATCGCCGGTGGCGGGATTGAAACCGAATACCCCCGGCGCCCGGGTGTCCTGCCCCACCACGGTCGGCATGATCGTCCAGTTGTCGTCCAGATCGATCTTCAAGGCCGCCCGGCCGCCATAGACCTCGACCTTGTTGATGTTGTTCCTCACCGACGCCGCGTTGTTGATGGTGACGCCGGAAGTGGTGAAAAGCCGCGTTCCCGGCACGTTGTCGATGAAGCCCGCGTCGCGCTCGTCGAAGCCCACCAGACGGATGGCGACCTTGGATGTCACCGGTAAATTGACGAAGCCGTCGAGCACATAACCCTGGTCGCCATGGGCGACGGTGTTGCCTTCCAGGTTGTAGCCGGCGCTGAAACCCGAACTGGATGGCTTGTTGGTGATGAGCCGCAAGGTTCCGGACTCGGAACTGGCGCCATAGAGAGTGCCCTGAGGTCCCGGCAGCACCTCCACCCGGGCCATGTCATAAATATGAATATCCAGCGTGCCGGCGATAGTGGTGATCGGCTGTTCGTCCAGATAGCTGCCCACGCTGGGCAGGGGTCCGGAGTGATTTCCGTTACCGCCGTCGGAGACGCCGCGCATGTAGATCGTGGTCTGGTTCGGGGCCGCGGTCTGGAACGACAGGCTGGGAATATATTTCACATAGTCCTGGAAATTGGTGACGTTCAGCTGATCAAGTTTCTTGGCGTCAAGCGCCTGAATACTCATCGCCACGTGCTGCAAGCTTTCCTCGCGTTTTTGCGAGGTGACGATGATTTCGCTGATCGCGGAACCGCCGGAACCAACCGCGGCGTCGGCGGCGAGGACCGGTGTCCCGCTCAGAATGGTGGAAGCGATCAGGATCGACCAACCCATGGGCTTCGGCCCCAACATGCACATCTTTACGATCGAGCCCCAGATTTCTGTTGTTTTGTGGCTGTCATATTTCACGCCAGGCCAAACCCTCGTCAAGCAAACGGGCCGTCAATCACCGAAAAGCCAGCGTCCGTGGCTCTATTGTCACGTTGGAAGCATCTTACCGATGGAAAGGTCCGCGCCGACCGTCGTATGACGCCTGGGCGGACGCGGCGGCGTCGAAACCCTCCCGGAACGAGAGGGCGGTTAAAAATAATCGGGAGGTTTCGATGAAAGATTTTACCGGCAAGTTCGCGGTGATCACCGGCGGCGGCACGGGCATGGGGAGGGAACTGGCCCGGCAGTTGGTGGCGGAAGGCTGCAACGTCGCCATGTGCGACGTTTCGGCGGCCAACATGGCGGTCACCCGCACGCTCTGCGAGGCCGACGCGCCCCAGGGCACGCGGGTCACCACCTTCGTAGCCGACGTATCCGACGAGGCGGCGATGATGGCCTTCAAGGCCGCGGTGGCGAAGGACCAGGACACCGACAAGATCCAACTGTTGTTCAACAACGCCGGCATCGGCGGCGGTGGCGGCTTCGTGAACGGCGATCGGGAAGGCTGGGACCGCACCTTCGCCATCTGCTGGGGTGGCGTCTACAATGGCTGCCGCGCCTTCCTGCCGATGCTGATGGCCGCTGACGAGGGCCATATCGTCAATACCAGCAGTGTCAACGGTTTCTGGGCCTCGCTCGGACCCCATACCTCACACACCGCCTACGCGGCCGCCAAGTTTGCGGTGAAGGGCTTCACCGAGGCTCTGATCACCGATCTGCGGATCAACGCGCCGCATATCAAATGTTCGGTGGTGATGCCGGGCCACATCGGCACGGAAATTGTCGCCAATTCCCGCAAGGTGCTGACTGGCTCGGACGAGGAGACCCTGAGCGCCGGGGCCATTGCCCAGGCCCGCGCCCGCATGGCGGAACTGTTGGGCGCGGTGGGCTCCGATGAAACCAGCGTCAGCGACGACCAGATCCAGGCCTATATGGCCGAGGCGGCCCGGCGGTTCCGGGACGACGCGCCGATGACCGCCGCCGCCGCCGCGGCCGTCATCCTGGACGGGGTCAAGGCCGAGCGTTGGCGCATTCTAGTGGGCGACGACGCTGTCGCCCTGGACGGCATGGTGCGAGCCAATCCAGAAGCCGCCTATGAGCCGGAATTCTTCGCCGAACTGGCCGCGAAGACCGGTTGGCGCGTGGGCGGCTGATCGATGGCCCCCGTTCCACATCGCGGCGTTGTCGCCGTCACTGGCGCCGCTGGTTTTCTCGGCGGCTGGGTTGTCCGGCGCCTTCTCGACAAGGGCTATCGCGTCCGGGCCTGCGTGCGGAGCGTCGATGACGCCGCGCGCGTCGATTTCCTCAAGGCCATGCCTGGCCACGCGTCGGGCCGGTTGACCCTGCACGCCGCCGACCTGGACCGCGAGGGCTGTTTCGATGAGATTTTCGCCGGCTGCCACGGCGTCTGCCATGTGGCCCACATCAGCGACTACAACGACCAAGCCTATGTCAAGCGTACCTGCGATCACATCGTCGCCAGCGTGAACGCCTCGCGTAGCGTGACGCGGGTGATCGTCACCTCGTCCGTCGCGGCGGTGATTTCGGAAATGGACCTGCAGGAGGTGGTGCGCAGGCCGGTGTTCTATGAAGACCGCTATCCCGACGAAATGAACCCCAAGCGCACACCCGAGCGCGGCCAGGGCTATTCAATGGGTAAGCTGATCGCCGAGCGCGCCTTCGCCGAGGCGGCCGAGGCCAGCGGCTTCTGGGACGCGATCACCTGTTGTCCGGGAGACAACGTCGGCCCGATCCAGTCGGCGCACCAGAAGGACATGGGGCCGTGGCAGCACCATATCGAGGGCATGCTGTTGGGCCACTATGACCAGAACGGGGTCTATCGCCCTTGGATGACCGTGGATGTGCGCGATGACGCCGCCTGTCACATCGGCCTCCTGGAAAGCCTGTCGGTAAAGAATGGCGAACGATATATCGCCTGGTCGACGGACGCCCGAAAGGTCGAGGATATCTGCGCCGACATCGGCCGGTTGCTGCCAGAGTTGAACCACGCCTACACCGCGCCAGTCGATGCGTTTCCCGACCGGATCAAGGCGCGCGAGGCGGAGTTCCGGGCCATATGGGCGCTCTGCGATCTGAAGAACGAACGGATACGCGTGGCGACGGGCGTCAACTTCCGGCCGTTGGACGAATCGATCCGCGACTGCGTGGAATCGCTGATCGCGGTGGCGGGGGTGCGAGCCAAGACGCCATAGTCCGACGGTGGAAACCCACGGGACGGTCAATGCCTGACGGATTGATCCCGCCGTGCCAATCCGGCCACCATCCATCGATAGCGAGTATCGATCACCAGACGTCCTGCTTCCAACTCCCGGGCGAGGGCTTTTTTCAGGCGCTCAGTGTCGAAAGCTTCACCGCCAGCCATGGCTTCGGCAATCGCATAGACGATGCTGTCAGCGATACGCCAACACTCCAGGTAGGCCCGGAGCGGCCGGTCGTGGACGGCGTGGCGCTCCAGATGATCCATGAGATAGGTATACAAATTAAGCAGATCGACTCTCTCAGCCTCGGTCGCGCGGGGATCGGCTATCAGCGCCTGAATCCGCGCTCGAAAGTCGGCCCGGATCAGGGGCGCCGTCCCGGACTCCAATTCGTCAAGCAAACGCTCGATTCGGTCGCGCACCGGCGGCGGCGGCGTCAGCGCCGGCCTCGAAATTTCGACCATGCGGAACCCCTTGCAATATGACGATCTTATAGCGTTTACATACGACGTCACGATGGATACGATCAGTCGAAAATATTGCATAAACGGAATATGAAGTGAATATGTTTCGGGCGATATTTCATGGAATTGTCCGATTTAATTCGCGGCCGGGTTAAAGGCCGGACACCAGGGAAAACGTCATGGATTTCATCACGATCGCCAAGGCGGCGCGCGTCACCACCATCACCCTCGACCGCCCTGAGGTGATGAACGCGATCAATCCGGCCATGCACGGAGAATTGCAGGTCGCCTTCGACGATTTCGCGGCCGATCCTGGACAGTTTGTCTGTGTGGTCACCGGCGCGGGCGAACGGGCGTTCTGCGCCGGCAGCGATTTGAAAGTTCTCGACCGCCACGGCCGCTATCCGAAGAACGGCTACGCCGGCCTGATCGAACGGTTCGACCTGAACAAGCCCGTGATCGCGGCGGTGAACGGCCTGGCGCTTGGCGGTGGGTTCGAGATCGCCCTGGCCTGCGACATCATCATTGCCTCCGACACCGCCAGCTTCGGCCTGCCCGAGCCCCTGGTCGGCGCCGTGGCTCTTGGCGGCGGCCTGCACCGGCTCTCGCGCCAGATCGGACTGAAGCAGGCGATGGGGCTGATCCTGAGCTCCCGAAGAGTGAGCGCCGGAGATGGGCTGAGACTGGGGTTCGTCAATGAGGTGGCGCCAGCCGGCCGACTCGAAACCGTCGTGGATCGATGGTGCGCCGACATATTGCGCGCCTCGCCGATGTCGATCCGCGCCTCGAAGGAAACCGTGATGCGCGGCCTGAGCGAGACAGACGTGGAGGCGGCGATGCGCCATCAGCCGAATTACCCAGCCTATGCCGCCTGGCGGGAGAGTGAAGACGCAAAGGAAGGTCCCGCCGCTTTCGCCGAAAAGCGCCCGCCGATATGGAGGGGGCGATAGACGGCCGGTCCCTTAGGCGATGTGTTTGGCGCTCGGTGGGTCGCTGGCGGGAAAGCTCTCGTCAAGGCTTTCGTCGATCAGGGCTTCCTGACGATCTTCGGCTGTTTTCTCCCGCTCGGCGAGTTGATCGAAAGTCTCATTCTCGGCCAGAGGCTCGGCGGGAACAGCACCCGGCCCTTCGCCGGTGTCGAACGCCGCCTTGACGTCGTCCTCGGAGATGCGAGCAGCGGGATCGCCAGTTTGCCCCAGGTTCTGCTCCTCGGTTCCATCACCCATCATGCCGGGATGGCGTTCGCGCTTGTCGGTGTCGATCATGGTCGTTTCCTCCGCAAGGAGCCTGTTGAACCCCTGGCGGGCGCGACTGTTCCGGTTCGGCGCCAGGAACGCGGGGGTCGACATGGCCAAGGCCCAAGCGGTCGATCCGGCTGCGTGGGTCGCTGGAGGGGGTGGCGGGTATCCAACCGTAGGAAGCATCGGCTAGGGGGCAACATCATTCGATGCCAGATCCATGCTTGAGGTGGAGATCAGCCGTTGAGTACGCCCCTCGCCCTAGATGACGATCTGATGGCTGAAGCGCATGCCTAGACCGGCCTTTGGAACTTGTCTCCCTCAGCGTCATCTGCCTCATCTGCCAATCAAATCGGCGTCGACCGGAGGAAACCATGACCGCTCACTACATCCGCTATGAAGTCGATCCCGATGGGATCGCCACTCTGACCATCGACCGCGCGGAAAAGCGCAACGCCATGACCTGGGCGATGCTGGGCGCCTTCAACGAAGCGATCGCGCGGGCAAGCGCCGACGACAAGGTGCGGGTGCTGATCGTCACCGGTTCGGGGGGAAGCTTCTGCGCCGGCACTGACCTGGCGGATCTGGCCGCCACGCCAGAGTCCGAACGCGGATCGAATCGCGCGGCTCGGGCGGCGGCGGAGCCCTGGCCGCTGGTGGCTTGCCCCAAGCCGGTGATCGGGGCGATCGACGGCACGGCCGTCGGCATGGGCGCGGAGTTCACCAGCCAGTGCGACGTTCGGATCGTGACGCCTCGCACCCGCATCGCCTGGAACTTCGCCCACCGCGGCCTGGTGCCCGACACCGGCGCCGGCAGCTGGCTGTTGCCGCGCATCATCGGCCCCCACCGGGCGCTACGCCTGCTTTATAGCGGTGACTTTCTCCTCGCCCCCGAGGCCCTTGCGATCGGCTACGCAACCGAGATCGTCGAACCCGAAGCCCTGGCCGAAGCGGCCCTCACCGAGGCGCGCCGTTATCTGAAGTCCTCGCCGTTCTCGATCCGCCACACCAAGGCCCTAGTGTGGAAGGGCCTGGAGCGCGATCTGACCGAACACATGGCCGCCCATCGCCAAGCGCTGGAAGCCTGCTTCCAGTCCGCAGACCACAAGGAAGGCGTGGCCTCGTTCCTGGAACGCCGGCCGGCCAATTTCGTCGGGCGCTGAAGCGTAAACCGCTGTCAGGGCCGCCCGGCCGCAAGGTAGATGGCGTCGATGGCGGACATGTTGGCGATGGCGTCGCCGCCGCCGGTCAGGGGCGTGGCGGCGCCGGTGATCACCGCGTGCAGATGGTCGAGCTGGGCGGCATAGGTAGTTTTGCCCTCGGTGGGATGTTGGGTCACCTGGCCATTCACGGTGGTGGTGAAACGGCAACCCATCTGCGGGGCCAGGAAGTTCTGAATCTCCAGGATTCCGGCTTCACCCTCCAGGCGCAACCAGGCCGAAAAGGTCGGCGGGGTCATCGAACAAGCGATCCTGGCCTTGACGCCGCCTGGAAACAGCAGGTCAGCGGAGAGATCGGAATCCACCCCGCCCTCGAACACCGCCCGCGCGCCGGCCACCAGGGGCTCGGCTTTCAGGAGCGTCCGCAGCGCGTGGAGCGGATAGCAGCCGAGATCCATCAGCCCGCCACCGCCCTGCTCCGCGCTCCAGCGCAGCTCGCCCGGGGTCCGCTTGATCGACACGTGAAACTCCGCCGCGCCGCCGGTGATGGCGCCAATGACGCCTGCCGCCAACAGGCCCTCGGCCCGGCGCATCACGTTGTGGAAGCGATAGTGGAAGGCCTCGATCAATAGCCTACCCGTTCGCTCGGACGCCGCGACCATGATCCTGGCCTCGCCAGCATCGCGGGCAAAGGGTTTCTCACACAGAACCGCCTTACCCGCCTCAAGCGCCGCGATGGTCCATTCAGCGTGGCCGGCGGGCGGCAGGGCGTTGTAGACCACGTCCACGTCCTCGCGCCGGACCAGTTCGGCATAGTCAGCCGCCACCGCCGCGACGCCGTGTTCGGCCGCATAGGCCCGGGCGCGGGCCGGATCCCGGGCCGCGACCGCGGTCAGCTGGAATCGCGGGTCGCCTTTGGCCGGCGCGATCACCGCCCCGCGCGCGATCTTCGAGGCCCCCAGCAGGCCGATGCGAATAGGCGTGGTCATGTCTGGTCCTGTCCCGGTGGTTGGCTGTAACCTAAAGACAGTTTCCGCGAAGCGCCAAGGCCCATGACCCTCGTTCCCCTATCCGCCGACGCCCTGGACCTGCGTGACCGCGACGCGATTTTCGAGGCCCTGGGCCGCGAAGTGTTCGATCTGGCGATCATCGGCGGAGGGATCACGGGCGCGGGCATTGCGCGCGACGCTGCGATGCGCGGCCTGACCGTGGCGCTGGTGGAGGCGCGGGATTTTGCTTCGGGCACATCCAGCCGGTCGTCGAAAATGATCCACGGCGGTCTGCGCTATCTGGCCCAGGGCGATCTGCACCTGGTGCGGGAAGCGGCTTCGGAGCGCAAGGCGGTAGAAGCGATCGCGCCGCATCTGACCCGGCAGACGCCCTTCGTCATGCCGTTTCGCAACGCCGCCGCCGAGGCCAAACTGCGCGCCGGCCTGTGGACGTTCGAGAAGCTGGGCGACGTGCCCAAGGAACGACGTCACGAGGTCTGGAGCCGATCTGAACTGACGGAGCGGGAGCCGGCCATCGATGCGACCGACGCCGCCGGCGCGGTGGTCTATCCCGAATATCTGACCGACGACGCCCGCCTCACTCTGGCCAATATCCGGAGCGCCGCCGGCGCTGGCGCCCGGGTGGCCAATTACGCCAAGGTCGAAGTGGTGGTTCTTGAGGGCGGCCGCGCCACGGCGCTCGATGTCGCCGACACCCTGCCGGGCGGTGAGGCGCGCCGCGCCAGGGTCAGGGCGCGGGTGATCGTCAACGCTACCGGGCCATGGGTCGACACGGTTCGGGCTCTGGAATCGCCGGGCGCGACCGGCCGGCTGGCCCTGGCCCGGGGCGTGCATCTGGTGGTTCCCCACGTCGCCTTGCCGGTGTGCCGCACGGTGATCATGTCGGCGGCCGACCGGCGCAGCGTGTTCGCCGTGCCCAAGGGCGCGGTGACCTACATCGGCACCACCGACACCTTCCATCCAGTGGCGGAGACCTGGCCGCCGGTGACGCCCGACGATGTGAGCTATCTGCTGTCGGCCGCGGCGGCGCGGTTCAGCACGCCCAGGCTGACCACCAATGACATCGTCTCGGTATGGTCCGGCGTCCGCCCCCTGGTGGCCCAGGCAGGGAAGTCGGCGTCGGACATCTCGCGCAAGGACGAGCTTTGGACCGGTCCCGGAGGCATTCTATCGATCGCCGGGGGCAAGTTGACGGCTTATCGGCGGATGGCCGAGCGGGTGGTGGACGAGGTCGCAAGCTTGCTGGGCCGGACCACGGCCACCTGCCGAACCGCCGTGGACCCTCTGCCCGGCGGCGATATCGCGCCGGCGACCCTGCGCGCTGAACTTCTGGCCGGCGGCCGCGAGGAGATCGACGCCGACCGTCTGATCGGCCTCTATGGGTCCGAAGTCCGCGCGACCACCGCCGCCGGGAGCGGACCCGCCGTTGAGGCGGCGCGCGCCGTCCTTTGTGAAGGCGCACTGACACTGGAAGACTATTGGGCACGCCGGAGCGCCCGGGCCTGGTTCGATGCCGACGCCGGACTGGGCGCGCTGACGCCGGCGGCGGACGCCATGGCGCCGCTGCTGGGTTGGTCACCGGGTCGAGTCGCCCAAGAGATCGCCGGCTGCCGTGAGCAGCATCGGCGGGACATGGCGGCATTGCGCGGCGAGAGCGAGACAGCTTGATCCGGTGGCCTTGAGCCCACCGCCCGGGAAACAAAAATGATGCTCTACACCTGCGAATGACATGAAACCCGCGCGATCGGCCGCGAGATGATGGAGGATATTCTGACCTGGCTGCATGTCGATGGCGCCTTCGGAGCCCTGGTGGCGCTCCAGAGCCGGGGATCGCCGTGCCGTTCCAGACTGTGTTGCAAGGCCGGTTGGCGATCCGGGTGCGCATCGCCAACCACCGCTCGCGCGGCGGGGATTTCGACGTTCTGGTCGGGGCGGAGCTGGCGTGGTGAGTGAAGACGGATACGTGACGGGGATTCAAGCCCTCTACGACGGAGAGGTCAGGGGCGAGAAGCTGCTGCTCGCCCTCTACGCGGCGGCCAAATCGCCGCATGACGCCTGGCATTTCGCGACGATCCTGCAGCTTGAGACCGAGACCAAGGCCCGCCTGCGGCCGCTACTGATCAAGCACGGGATGAGCCCCGCCGAGACCGCAGACCTGAGTGACGTGCCGGCGCGTGTCGCCGGATATGTGGACCAGGACTGGCGCGCCTACGCCGCAGCGTCGGCGGCTCACCTGCGGGTGGTCCTGACAAGATATGAGGCCATAGCCATACAGGCGCCACCCGAGGATCAGGCCATCCTTCAGGCGGTCGTCCGCCATGAAGCGGCGTTGCTGACCTGGGCGCGGACGGAGGCCGACGGCCCATCGGCGGACTCACTGGCCGAGATCATCGCGATGCTCAATTTTCCCGCCTATCGGCCCGCTTGACCTCTTCCTTTTCCACCGGGGTGACGGCGGCGACCAGCAGGGTTTCGGCAACGCCGGTGAAGCGGGTGGCGCTCTGGCCGGGACCAATCATTCGCACTTCGATCCGCGCCTCCACCCGGCCCTGGGGGTATCAAGGCCAGTGTCGATAATCGATGTCCGCCGCGGGCCGCCCCAGATCATCTCCGAGGTGGAGAAGGTTGCAGTACCGTGGACGAAGCGGAAATGAGCCTCGGCGACCGATGGGCGCCCGGAAACGCCGACGGTGCGCCAGAGCGCTCGCTCGCCCGTGGTCGTATCGGCTGAAGCGGAGGCCGAATGTCAAGCCGCCGGTCGACGCTTCAACCCTTCGGCTAAGGCGACGATGCCCCGTCCCGCGTCGAGAAGCGCCGCGTCGGGCAGCGTGAGGGAAATTCTCAGATGGCCGGCCACATTGGCGCCGAAAGCGTCGCAGGGCAGCACCGCGACCCCCCAGACTTCGAGCAGTCCCTCGGCGAAGGCGGTGGCGCTAAGGCCAGTTTGCCGGACATCCAGCAGCAGAAACATCCCGCCCTCGGGCGGGGCGACCGCGCAACCGGGCGCCTGGCTTAGAAGCTTCGCCATCGCCTCCCCTCGCCGGCGGTAGTCTTCGCGCAGCTCGGCGACTTCGGGCAGATCACGGCTCAAGGCCGGCAAAACCGCCTCCTGTATGAACGGCGGGCCGCCGAAGGCCATGCACATCAACAGGTTGGTGACATGAGCCACAAACATGGGCGGTCCAGCGACCCAGCCCAGGCGGAATCCCGGAATGGCATGAGACTTTGACAGGCTGGAGACCACGACGGCGCGCCCAGCCGCCTCGGTCAGCGACCAGACGCTGACATGCGGTCGGGCGAAAGCCATGTCCTCATAGACCTCGTCGGAGATCAGCCAGAGATCGTGGCGGCGGCAGAGTTCGGCGAGGGCGCGTTTTTCCGTCTCGTCGAATACCGCGCCGGTGGGATTGTGGGGTGAGTTGATCAGGATGGCCCGGGTACGCGGTGTCACCGCGGCGGCGATCGCCGCCAAGTCGGGGTGAAAACCCAGATCGGCGCGCAAGGCAACCTTGACCATGGTCGCGCCCGAGGCGGCGACCACCGCCCCATAGGTGGCGTAGACCGGATCCAGAGCGATCACCTCATCGCCGTCGCCGGCGACGCACTGCATCGCGCAATAGAGCGCGGCCTGGGCGCCCTGGGTGACAGCGATATTTTCGGGTGCGCAGGGCGAGCCTGAGCGTCGGGCAATCCGCTCGGCGATCGCAGCCCGGACCGCTGGCTGACCGCCGATCGGCGCATAGCCCTTGTGATGTGCCGCCAGGGACGCACGGGCGCCCTCGATCACCAGATCTGCCGGGGCCTGGTCCGGATCGCCGATAGTCAGGAATGTGATGTCCCGGCCCGCGACTTTCATGGCCACGGCCTTGTCATGGATTTTCCAGGTGTCGGCGCCGCCACCGGCTATACGATCCACGAGGGGGGCGAATTTCATATTCAGACTCTCAGCCGGCGAGGGTTCGGAGGCGCCGCGTGTAGAACCGAACGCGCGCGCCGCCAAGCGTCAGGCGTCTGGGACAGCCGCCGCTCCATTGATTGTCCGGCGGCCGCCATGCACAAGCAGGGGCTAAGCCCGCTAGAGCGCGAACCGAGGGATGGCCGGATGACCCAATCGATCGCGATCGCGCTTCGAGAAGCCCTCGGGGAGACCAAGGTTCTCACCGACGACACCGCGCTTGGCGCCCGGCGTCACGACTACTGGATGCTCAGCCATATTCGCAACCATCTGGGCGCCCCCGGGCCGTCTGCCGCCTGCGTCGTGCGCCCGGCGACCGTGGCCGATGTTCAGACCGTGCTGAGCATGGCAAACCAGACTGGGACGGCGGTGATCCCGTTCGGCCTGGGTAGCGGGGTGGTCGGCGGCGTGGTCGCCTCTTCCGATGCGATCTTGCTGGACATGGGCGCGATGAATGCGGTTCGATCAATCGACCCGGTCAACCTGCTGGCCAGCTTCGACGCCGGAAAGAACGGTCTGGAAGCCGAACAGGCGGTCGCCGAACAGGGCCTGACCATCGGCCATTGGCCACAGTCGGTGGCGGTCAGTAGCGTTGGCGGCTGGGTGGCGACCCGGGCGTCGGGCCAGTTCTCCAGCGCCTATGGCAATATCGAGGACATCGTCCATTCCATCGAAGCCGTGCTGCCGAACGGCGAGTTTGTCACTCTGGGCAAGGGGCCGCGCGCCTCCGCCGGGCCGGACCTGCGCCAGTTGATGCTGGGCGGCGAGGGAACGCTAGGGGTGATCACCGGGGCTACCCTGTCACTGCGGCGCGCAGCGGAGGCGCGGGCGGTGTCGGCCTTCGAGGCGCCGGATATGGCCACCGGCTTCGCCTTTCAGCGCGAGGTGATCCAGACCGGTTGGCGCCCGCCGGTGGTGCGTCAGTACGACGAGCGCGAGAGCCTGCGGCTGGATGGCCGGGCCAAGGCCTGTCTGATCCTGATGGTGCATGAAGGTCCCGCGGCCCTGGTGACCGCCGAAACCGCCGCGATCGTGGCCATCGCCGAACGGATGGGCATGGCCACCGCGCCGTTCGATATCGTCGATCACTGGCTAGGTCATCGCAACACGGTGCCCAGCTGGGACGTGTTTCTGAAACGTGGCATCGTTCTGGACACGGTGGAGGTGTCGGCGGACTGGAGCCGGATCGGCATGATCTATGACGACGCGGTGGCGTCACTGAAGGGTATCCCTGGCTGTCTGGCAGGCTCGGCCCACAGTTCCCACGTCTATCGCAGCGGCCTCAATCTATATTTCACCTTCGCCGTTCAGACGTCCGACCCGAGCGAAATGGAGGGCGCCTACCTGGACGGCTGGCGGCGGATCATGGAGGCCACCGATCGCCACGGCGGCAGCCTCTCGCATCATCACGGCATAGGTCGAGTGCGGCGCGGCTGGCTGGAACGGGAATTGGGAAGCGGCGCCCTGGCCATGTTGCGCAAGGTCAAGGCGGCGCTGGACCCCAAGGGAATCATGAACCCAGGCGTGCTGATCCCCGATGCCTGAGCTGATCCTGGCTATCGACGTCGGCACCACCTCGACCCGCGCGGCCGTGGTCGGATTGGATGGTCGAATAGCCGGGATCGACGCGGCTCCGCTGAAATCCCTCACCCCCCGGGCGGGATGGGTCGAACAGGACGCCGGGCGGGTATGGGCCGCCACGCGGCAGGTGATCGCGGGCGCCCTGGCCAAGGCGGGCCGGCAACCGGACGACATTGCCGCAGTCGGCGTCACCACCCAGCGAGCCAGTGCCGTGGTGTGGGACAAGACGACGGGAAGGCCGCTCTCGCCGATGGTGGTCTGGAGCGATCTGCGCGGCGCAACGCGGGCGATCGAGCTTCAGGAAGCAGGGTTCCTCGTGGCGCCGCAACAGTCGGCGACCAAGCTGGATTTGATCCTGGCGGAGGTGAACGCGCCCCGGGACCGGATTGCCTGGGGCAATATCGACAGCTTTTTGATCTGGAAGTTGACCGGCGGAGGCGCCCACGTCACCGATCGAAGCCAGGCGTGGCCTAGCGGTTATCTGGGTCTGCCGGACCTGACCTGGAACGACCGCCTTATCGACCACCAGGGCCTGGACCAAGCCTGGTTTCCTAACCTGTTGGACAGTTGGGGCGAGATCGGCGTGACCGCCAAATCGGTATTCGGCGCCAGCGTCCCGATCACCGCCGACGTAGCCGATCAGCAGAGCGCCCTGATCGCCCATGGCGACGCGACGGGAACGGCGAAGTTCACCTGGGGGACTTCGGCGACCTTCGATCTGGCCACAGCGGCGTTCACCTTCGTCGCGCCCACCACTCCGCCGCTTCTGGTGTCCTCGGTGTGCGGCGAGACCCGCTGGTGCGTCGAGGGCATGGTGCTGTCAGCGGGCTCCGCCCTCGACTGGCTGAGAACCACCTGCGGCCTGGGTGGCCATAGACCCTTCGAGGCTCTGGCCGCCTCGGTCCCGGACGCCAGCGGCGCGGCTTTTCTCCCGGCGCTTCAAGGTCTTGGCGCGCCGCATGGCGACCCGGGCCGACGGGGCGGCCTGACCGGCCTGACGCCCGGCGTCACCCGGGCGCATCTGGCGCGGGCCGGCCTCGAGGGCCTGGCCTTTCGGGCGCGGGAGGTGGTTGATCACATCTACGACCTGACCGGGGCTACACGACCCGAAGTCCTCGGGGTGGATGGCGGCCTGACCCGCAACGATCTCTTCTTGCAAGTTCTCGCCGATCTGACCGGCCGTCCCGTCCGCCGGCACACCACCCCCGAAGCCACCCTGCTGGGCGCGGCGATCAGCGCTGGGCGAGGAGCGATGCTGCTTACCGAAACCGATGTGAGCGCGATGATCCGCTTTGGTGAACCAGTGTCGCCGACGATCGGGACGGACGAAAGCGCGGATCGGTTTGCCGCCTGGCGCGCGGCGGTCTACGGCTGACGCTAAAATACAAACACCCGGAGGCCGCCCCATGCAGACCGTCACCCTTGGCCCGCTAGCCGATGTCAGCCGCCTGACGCTGGGCGGCGGGGGCCTTGGCCGGGCCTGGGGCGAGACCACGCTCGAAGAGGCCGTGGCCACGGTTCACGCTGCGGTCGAGGCGGGGATAACCCTGATCGACACCGCTCCGATGTATCTCGACTGCGAGCGGGTGATCGGCCAAGCCTTCCTGGGCGCCCTTCCCTCTCACGTCAGGATCACCACCAAGTGCCAGCTGGGCCAGCCGGCCCCCGGCGAGGCGGCGGGCATTCTCCAGGCTTCGCTGGACGCCAGCCTCAAGGTGATGCGGGTCGAGCGGGCCGATATCTTTTTTCTGCACAGTAACTTGTGCGCGGACGACTATGTCTATGAGCGTCACGACAACCGCCGGGTCGGGTTCGCGACACCCTGGAGCCTATATATAAACGAGGTGGTTCCAGCCATGGAGGCGCTGAAGGCTTGTGGCCGGATCGGGGCCTGGGGAATCACCGGGGTGGGCATTCCGGAGACCATCCTGAAGGCCATCGCCCACGATCCAAAACCGGACGCCGTTCAGGCCATCGCCAATCTGCTCGACAGTGCCGGTGGCATGCGGAATTACGCCGAGCCGCCCAGACCACGGGGAATCATCACGGCGGCCAAGACGCGAGGGATCGGCGTGCTGGGTATCCGCGCGGTACAGGCGGGCGCTCTGACCGGCTCAATCGACCGCGCGGTCAAGGACAGTCACCCGGAGGCGGCGGACTACCGGCGAGCGGCGCCGTTCCGAGTCTTGTGCGCGAAGCTGGGCATGGACCCGGCCCTGCTCGCGCACCGCTATGCCCTGGACATGGCGGGGGTCGATACGGTGATCCTGGGCGTCAAGAACCGCGCCGAATTGGCCCAGTGCCTGGAGGCCGAGGCGGCGGGCCCTCTGCCCCCGGACCTGCGGGCGCGGATCGACGGCCTGGCTCTAGCGAAGGCGTGAGCAGGAAAGCGGCGATCTCGCCGGCGCGGAGAATCGGCAGGGGCAGGCCGGCGTGGGCCAGTAAGGCGCCGGTCGCGACCAGCGGCTCGCCCTTCGCCAGGAATGGCGAGGCGGCCTGGGTCCGGCGAGGGCGGCCGGGGGGATCAAGGGTTTCGATGCGGTAGCTTCGCCCCGCCTCGAGATTGACGATCCGCAGCGGCGCCAGGGTGGCGGCGCAGGGGGTCTCCACCTGCGCGGCGGTGATCAGGACCTGATCCTCCGAGATCAGCATCAGAGCGAGGCAGCCGGGGTCCGGGTGTTCAAGGCGGACGGTTCGGCCCACGTGCAGGCCGTCGCGAAGGATCTTGTAGCGGGCGATGCCGGCGGCGAGCACCGCGCGCTCCTCGGACGTCATGGCCGAGATATCGGCCTCGACGCCCATATGCCCGACCAGGGCGGTCATGATCCGTAGGCGCAGGCTGGCCGACCGGGCGGTGGTGTGGGAAGCGCGGGGGCCGACGTGAGCGCCCATCACTTCAGGGGGGAAGAAAATTGAGAAGGCGCGCTGGATGTGCTGGCGCTCGATCGGATCGTTGCAGTCGCTGGTCCAGATCCGGTCGGTTCGGCGCAGGATTTCGTAGTCGGCCCGACCGCCGCCCGAGGCGCAGCTTTCGATCTCGACCGACGGGTGGGCGGCGCGCAGCCGGTCGACCAAGGCGTAGACAGCCAGGGTCTGGCGGTGGACGGCGGCGCGGCCGGCGCTGACGCCATGGGTCAGGTCACGGTTCATGTCCCACTTGAGATAGGCGATCGGATAGATCGCCAGCAGCGCGTCTAGCTGGGTGAAGATCGCCTCGACGACTTCAGGTCGAGTCAGGTCGAGCACATATTGCTCCCGGCCCAGGGGTTGGCGACGGACGACATCGCCAAGGATCCAGTCGGGGTGGGCGCGCAGCAGGTCGCTGTCGGCGTTGGCCATCTCCGGCTCGACCCACAGGCCGAACTCCATGCCCAGACCCCGGACGTGATCGATCAAGGGGCCGAGGCCATCGGGGTATTTGACCGGGTCGGCGGCCCAGTCGCCGAGCGCCGCGTGGTCGCCGGTCCGGCCCTTGAACCAGCCGTCGTCGAGCACGAAGCGTTCAACCCCGATGTCGGCGGCTAGGCGGGCCAGGGTTTCGAGCTTTTCTCGGTCGTGGTCAAAATAGACCGCTTCCCAGGTGTTGTAGTGGACCGGCCGGGTCTTTCCCTTCAAACGGCCACCCAGGATTACGTCGCGGACGAACGGGTGCAGGCGGTCGGATAGGCCGTTGAGGCCGGCCTCGGAGTGGGCGAGGTAGAGGGTCGGGGTCCGGTAGGTCGCGCCTTGGCCCAGGATGATTTCGCTGGGACCAATCAACTCGCCGGCCTGAATCTGGAGGCGACCGTCGCGCAAGCGTTCGGCCAGCAGGCGGTGGTCGCCGCTCCAGGCCAGATGGAGGGCGAAGACCTCACCGCGCGCCTCGCCGAAATCGGTCTCGCCGGCGATCAGGAACGGCGGGGAGTGGTGCGAGGTGCGGCCAGTGCGGTTCTCCTTGACGATCTGGCCGGTCGCCAGGGTCTGGCGGACGGGGATGAACTCCCGCGCCCAGCGGCCGTCGAAGGTCATCAGCTCGGCATGGGGCGACTCGAAGGCGCCAGCGGCCAGCCAATCGACGGTCAGGGGTTCCGCACCGAGGTTGGTCAGACAGGTTTGGCTGGAGACCACGCCGGTGGCTGCGTCGAGATTCAGGGTGAGAGTCAATTCAACGCCAGCCAGGGTGTCGGCCAGCCGGATCGTGGCCGTGTGGGCCGAAACATCCCGGCCGACCTCGCAAAGCTGGACGATTAGGGCCTGGCCGCCGCGATGACCGATCAGGGCGGGATGGGCGGTGAATCCCTCCCCCGCCTGCGGCAGCCAGGTCAGGGCCTCGCCGTCGTCCAGCATACCGCCCCCAAGGGGGCGGTCGCGCAGGGCGGTCAGGGCTGGGACCGGATCGGCGTCGCCGAGGGCCGGACCCCAGTAAGCCCGCCGCGGCCCGCCCTGGGCGGGTGTCAGGAAGACCAGGGTCTCCCCGCCGCCGTCCAGGCGGAGGGTCAATGTTTGAGACCAGAAGGGCGGGGGGTGGCGCTCCCATCCCCCCCTTCGGATAGACTTCCCCTAGCCGGGGACAGGGCGAGGATCCGCAGGAACGCGCGTAAGTCTTGCGCGGACTGGTCGGGGATCTGTTCCATCGGGACGTGGCCGACGCCAGGGTAGGTCACCAATCTCGCGCCAGGGATGGCGGCTGCGAAGGCGCGGCCGTCGGCAACCGGGATCAGGGCGTCGGCCTCGCCGTGCATGACCAGGGTCGGGACGGCGATGGTCTTGAAGGTGTCGGGGGTGACGCGCGCGGCCGGGCGGGACCGAATACGCAACAGCATGTCGCGGTGGCCGGGCGCGCGCGAGAGATCGACATAGCGGTCGATCAAGGCCGGGGTGACCAGGGCGGCATCGACGTAGGCGCTCTTCAGGCCCGAGGTCGCCATCGGGCGGGTGTCGACATGGTCGAGGGCGGCGCGGCCAACGCCACTACGCATCAGGGCATACATCAGCGGCGGAACACCCCTGGCCTTGCTGACCGGCCAACCCGCGGCGTCCACCAGCACCAGGCCGCGGACATGCTCGCGGTGGCGCAGGACGTCGTCCCAGGCCGCCGCCCCGCCCATGGAGTTGCCGACCACCACATAGGCGGTCACCCCAAGCCGGCCAGCCAGGGCGTCGATGAGGTCGGCGTAGCCGTCGATACTGGGCGCGTAGGACGCCGGCGCCCGGGTCAGGCCGTGGCCTGGCAGATCGAGGGAAACGATCCGGTAGTCGGCCGAGAGGCGCGCGACCCACGGCTCCCAGGCCTGGAGCGACGCGGAAAAGCCGTGGACCAGGACCAGAACCGGCGCGTCACGCTGGCCTTCGTCGCGGTAGTGAACATGCAGGCCGCCCGCCATGTCGATGAACCGGGATTGCGGGGCGGCGTATCTGGCCTCCAGGGTCGCGTAGGGAATGTCGCCACTGGCCAGCGACACACAGCCTGACAGCAGATTGCCTGCCGCGATCAGGGCAGCGGCAAAAAGTGGACGCAGCAGGGAACTCACGGGTTTCAGATCACCTCCGGGTAGTCGCGGTCCGGCAGGGTCGGGAACGGGACCTGGCGTGCGACGGCCACGAGAGATTGCAGAGGTTCATACGCTAAAATCCACGCCCCGGTCCTTGAGGGCGGCCATTCTGCGGGTTAGGCGGGGATGGGAGCGGAACTTCTCGTTGATGAAGCCGAAGGTAGGGGGCATCATCGCCTCCTGCGCCATGAAGGCCTCGAGGTTCATCTCCCCGTTCAGGCGCCCGCAGCCGCAGCCCAGCATCATCAGGGCGGAGCGCGACACAGGCAGATCGTTGGAGAGATGGCTGCCGATGGCGTCGCAGGTGAACTCCCGCTGCCGGGAATAGGCCGGCTGGAGGAACGGCACGAGGTAGGCTGGCATTTTCAGGAGATTCATCCACGGATTGCAGTGACCGGCTGCGTGGTGGCCCAGTTCGTGGCCGATGACGAAACGCACCTGCTCGTCGCTGCTGGCATCGACTAGCGCCGCAGTGAGGAACACGAAACGGCCACCCAGCAGGCGCCGGGCGAACGCGTTGAACAGGCCGTTGGAGTTGTAGAGAAATGCCCGGGGCGCCTCGCCCATGCCGAGCTCTTCCGCGCTCGCCAGGACCATCGCGTGCAGTTGTGGAAACTGGTTCGGCCCGAGCAAAACCATATTGCCAAAGGCGGTGGCTCGATAGAAGCCGCCGGACAGCCAGAGGAACAGCGCGATGGCGGCGCCGTAGATGAAGTAGGTCCAGGAAACGACGGCGACCTGTGGGTTAGGGTTGAACAGGCCCGCGATGATCCCGAACGTAAAGATCGGCCAGAGGATAATGCCCACCAGCAGCATGATCCAGCTGTAGGTCTTTTCCTTGCCCGTCCGCAATTTATCAGCGAGCGTCGCCATTGGATGTTTCCCCCTTTGAAATAGATCGTGAGCGGTCATTGCCGCTGGTTGACCTTTTCACAGGCCGATGGAGCGGGGAAGACAAAAAGGCGCGCGGCGTCGATCAAGCGACCAGGGGCGGAAACCTGGCCTCCAGAACCGGCGGCAGGCGGGCGGGCAGATCATCCAGAGGCCCGGAGCTGAGAAGCAGCACGACCTCATCGCCCGTGAGGGTGGCGTCCAGGTTTTGCAGAACCTCCTCGGCGCCGGCGAGGGCGGTGACCCCGACGCCCGTCCGGGCGATGCGGCCGGCGATCTGAGACTGGGTCGACTGAACGGCGCCGGCGCCGTGGTGGCGTGGCGGCAGGAGGATGACCCGGGCAACACCGTCGAACACCGTATCGTACCAGGCCAGGGCGGACGGGTCGCGCCAGGAGAAGGTGTGGGGTTCGAACACCACCACGCAGGGGCGGGAGGGAAAGTGCAGCAGGATGGCCTCGATCGCCGAGCGGGCCTTTTCGTAGGACGAGCCGAAGCCCTCGTAAGCCGGAACGGTGGAGGCGGTGGTCTTTTTGTCCAGGCGCCGGGCGACGCCCCGGAAGCGGCGGACGCCGCGTTGCAGAGCTTCCACCGTCACCGCGCCGCGCTCCAGCAGCAGGGCCGCGGCGCCGACGATGTTCTCGATATTGTGCAGGCCCAGCATCTCGGTTTCGAGCCGGATGCGCGCACCGCTAGGGATGACCAGATCGAAGCAGGTAACCTCGCCGATTTGCAGGTTTTCCGACCAGTAGCCCGGGCACGGCTCGCGACCATACCAGACCACGAGCCGGCTGGCCGTGAGGCGATGGAGCGCCTCGAATGGATAGGCGCAGACCAGGAGGGCGTCCAACGGCAAGCCGTCGATCAGCTCGGCGAACGGGGCCTCGTAGTCGGCCATGGTCGGAAATACGTTGACGTGGTCGTGGATCAGCGACGTGATCAGCAGCGAGCGCGGATCGTAGAGCAGGAATTTCGAACGCCGGTCGTCGCCGCCGACGATGTATTCATCGCCCTCAAGCACGAAGATCGGATCGGAGCCGGCGGCGCCGGTGGTCGGAAGATCGAGCGGCACGGCGCCGATGAAATAGCCGGGATCGCCGCCGGCCTCCGTCAGGATCACGGCCAGCAGGGCGGTGGCGGTGGATTTGCCGAAACTGCCGGCCACCACCACAGTGTCGCGACCGGCGATGTGGTGGGCGAGGAAAGCGGGGAAGCTGTAGAGCGGCACGCCGCGCCGGGTGAGTTCGGCCAGTTCGGGATTGTGGGCAAGGTCCAGCTTGGCGCTGGAGCCGACCACGGCGGCGTCGAGATCGGGGGGGATTTCGGCCGCGTTCCAGCCGACATGGTAGGGGATGTCCAGCGATTGCAGATAAGTGGTGACGGGCGGGAATACACCGTCGTCGGAGCCCGAAACCGCGTGGCCTTCGCCCGCCAGGATCGAGGCCAGCGCGCTCATGCCCGCGCCCGCGATGCCGAGAAAGTAGATATTCAAACGTTCAGCTCACGGAGTATCGCTCTGACAGGGGAAGAATCAAGCCCCGCCAGCTTCAGCGGCGGGGCGATCAGTTCGTAGTCGCCGGGGGGGACGGCGTCGAGGACAAGACCTTCGAGGATACGCATGTCGTGGGCGCGGATCGCGTGGTGGGCGTTCATGGTTCGGGAGGTTTGCGGATCCAGCGACGGGGCGTCGACGCCGATCAACACGACGCCCAGCGATGCCAGCCAATGGATGGTTTCGGCTGAGACGGCGGTGAAATCGGATTGCCATTGGTCATGGGGAAAGGCGTCATAGGTGCGCAGCAGAACGCGCGGCGGCGGATCCAACAGCCGATCGGCGAGGAAAGCCTGGGTGACCACCGTGCCGGCCCCGCGCGCGTCGACCACGCGGCAGGGGCCGATATAGGCAGCCAAGCTCACCTCCCCGGCGCCCTGGCCCGCCGGATCGTAGTGTAGCGGGGCGTCGGCGTGAGTTCCGGCGTGGGTGGTGGTCTCGAACGCCGCGACATTGACCGGCGACCCCCCCTCCCCGAGCGTCCAGCGCGGACGGTGAGAATACGGCGTGTCGCCCGGCCAGACCGGCAGGTTTGGGCGCAGGGTCTGAGTGATGTCCCAGATCGTCGAAGATTGGGGACGGGGTGCGGGGTTGATCAGGGCGGGAAGGCCGGATTTAGCTTCAGCGACGCTGTAAGTGCTCATAAGGCTCTCCGGCTCACAGAAAGATATATGGTCCCCTAGGGCGAGCGTCGAGTGGGCTCCCCTAGGGTGATCCGCGGCAAGCCAGTGCGCGCAACTCTCAGCGACAAGGCCGCACCTTGCCTGCCGGCCCAGGCCGGAATCGAACCCTCGGTCGGACGCGTGGGCGACAGCGCCGACACCCGCGAGGTGGACAAATATTCGGCTCTGGTTACGATCCGACTAACCGGCCGGCGGTGGAGACCGTTCCGGCGTGCATGTGGAGCGTCGATTACGGCTATGACCTAGTCGGACACCTCACGTCGGCGAGGTTTGACAGCGCCAACGGCACTCTGACGTCGAACGGGACCAACACCCATGGCTACGACGCCGAGGACAGGCTGAGCGGCGCCACGCGGCGGCGTTTCTTCTGGGCTCCATGAATGCTTTCGTAGCCATCACTGTGGGTGCGGCAACCGCGTCTCTCGCTTTAATGTTAGGCGTGGTCGGCACAGTGATTGCAGACGACGTTACGGTCTGTTTGGGATCGTGCTCGCTCTCGCCAAATGCCACCCTTGAATCGGCGATCAGATGATTTGGGAATCTGATTTGTCAGCGGAACCTAGTCCTACGGCAATTAAAAATGCGATTGAGTGACTACTGTCGAAACCGCCCGCGCCTGGACAGCGCCGTGGCGCCGTGAGACTCTTGTCGCTTGCGGGATAATGGAGGCGTCCAAGTTGAAGACTACCCTGTTGATCGCCGCCGCTGTGCTGGCCGGCGCCGCCCACGCCGCGGAAAAGCCCGGCCTGTCGGTCACCATCTACAACGCCAACCTCGCCCTGGTGGACGATGTGCGCCGGATCGACATCGCCAAGGGCCGGCAGAGACTGGAACTGAAGGACGTCTCCGCCGCCATCCGGCCCGAGACCGTCACCCTAACCGGCGCCGGTCTTTCGATCGTCGAGCAGAACTTCGACTTCGATTTGCTGACCCCTCAGAAGATGATGGAAAAGGCGGTCGGCCAGCAGGTGCAGATCGTTCGCACCAACCCCGGCAACGGCGCCCAGGTCACCGAAACCGCCACGGTGCTGTCAGCCAATGATGGGGTGATCCTGAAGATCGGCGACCGCATCGAGGTGCTGCGCGACGACGGCGTGCCGACTCGGGTGATCTTCGCCGGCGTGCCGTTGAACCTGCGCGCCAGCCCGACCCTGTCGGTCACCGTCGACTCTGGTCAA
>JAYTXV010000313.1:0-10739 GCA_043742805.1 Caulobacteraceae bacterium
GATTCTCACGGAACCAAATCGGTGTTCGGCATGATTTCGGCCTTCGGCTGGCTGTTTGCCTCCATGGCCGTGGCCGGCTGTATCTATGTGATCACCGCAGCCCTTTTGACGGCACGCCATCTGGCCCGCCCAGTATCCACCTTCCTGCCGTTTTCGCCGGTAAGTCTGATCAAGCCGCTACATGGCGTCTATCCTGGAATGGCGGCGGCCCTCGAGGGGTTTTGCGACCAGGACTATCCGGCGCCGGTCCAGATCGTCTTCGGCGTCCAGGATCCGGCCGATCCCGCAATCGCCGTGGTCGAGGCCCTGCGGGTCCGCCGACCGGATGTCGATATCGAACTAGTGATCAACGCCACCCATTACGGGACCAACCGCAAGATCTCCAATCTGATCAACATCGCCGCCCGAGCGCGCCACCCGGTACTGGTGCACAGCGATGCCGACATCACCGTAACGCCCGACTATCTCCGCCGCGTCGTTACGGCGCTGACGATCGAGGGCGTCGGGGCGGTGACCTGCCTGTATGTGGGCGCCGAGGACGGATCGCCCTGGTCCCGTCTGGGCGCCATGGCGCTGAACTACGGCTTTCTTCCCAACGCCGTGCTGGGCAGGGTCCTGGGCTTGGCCGAGCCCTGCTTTGGCTCAACTATCGCCCTGACCTCCACGACCCTGGCCAGGATCGGCGGGTTCCAGGCCGTCGCCAATCATCTGGCCGACGACTATGAAATCGGCCGAGCCGTCCGGGCGCTGGGTCTGACCATCGCCATTCCCCCGATGGTGGTGTCGCATGTTTGTATCGAGGCCAGCGGCAGCAACCTGGCGGACCATGAACTGCGCTGGGGCCGCACCGTGCGCCAGGTCGATCCGGCCGGCTATGCCGGCAGCCTGATCACCCATCCCTTCGCCCTTGCCCTGATCGCCGGCGCCCTGCTCGGATTTTCCCTACCGGCGGTCGGGCTGATTTTCGCCGCGCTTGGGGTGCGTTTTGGCTGCAAAGTCTGTATTGACCGAGCGACAGGTGCGCGGGCTGGTCGTTGGTGGTTGATTCCGGCCCGCGATCTCTTGTCATTCGGCGTCTTCATCGCCAGCTTCACGGTCAATAGCGTGGGCTGGCAGGGCCGGCGCTTTCGTGTGGGGCGAGACGGCGTCCTCTCTCATCCTTGAGGTTTTTCATGTTTCGCACCCTGTTTCTCCAGGCCCCCAGCTTTGACGGTTTCGACGGCGGAGCCGGCTCGCGCTATCAGGCCAAGCGCGAGATCAAGTCGTTCTGGTATCCGACCTGGCTGGCCCAGCCCGCCGCCTTGGTGGAAAACAGCCGCCTGATCGATGCTCCGCCCCACAAGCAGACCATGGCCGACATCCTGCCCTTGGCTCATGATTTTGATCTCGTGGTGCTGCATACGTCGATCCCCTCCTTCGCCTCCGACGTGAAATGCGCCGCGGCGATGAAGGCCGAGAACCCCAGCCTGAAGATCGGCATGATCGGCGCCAAAGTCGCCGTGGACGCCGATGGCAGCCTCAAGGCCGCGCCGTGCGTCGATTTCGTCGCCCGCAACGAGTTCGACTTCACCATCAAGGACGTCGCCGATGACAAGCCCTGGGCTGACATCCTTGGCCTGTCCTACCGCAACGCCGACGGCGTGATTGTGCACAATGGCGATCGGCCGATCCTTGAGAACATGGACAGCTTGCCTTTCGTCTCGCCCGTCTATCAACGCGACTTGAAGATCGAGAATTACTTCATCGGTTATCTGAAGCACCCCTATATTTCGATCTACACCGGGCGGGGCTGCAAGAGCCGCTGCACCTTCTGCCTGTGGCCCCAGACGGTCGGCGGCCACCGTTATCGCACCCGCAGCGTCGAGCATGTGATCGAGGAGATCGCCTGGGCAAAAAAAGCCTTCCCCCAGGTGAAGGAATTCTTCTTCGACGACGACACCTTCACCGACGACCTGCCGCGCGCCGAGGCCATCGCCCTGGAACTGGGAAAGCTGGGCGTCACGTGGTCATGCAACGCCAAAGCCAATGTGCCTTATGAGAGCCTCAAGAAGCTCAAGGCCGGCGGCTTGCGTCTGTTGCTGGTGGGCTATGAAAGCGCCGACCAGCAGATTCTGAATAATATCAAGAAGGGCATGCGCGTCGAGGTCGCCGAGAAGTTCACCAAGGACTGCCACGAACTCGGCATCGTCATCCACGGCACCTTCATCGCCGGCCTACCAGGCGAAACCCGCGAAACCCTTAAGGCCACCGCCGAATGGGCCGCCAAGATCAATCCGCACACCATCCAGGTCTCCCTGGCCGCGCCCTACCCGGGCACCTTCCTTTACAAACAGGCGGTGGAGAACGGTTGGCTGGACGCCGATCACGCCGAACTGGTCGACGAGCATGGTGTGCAAATCGCTCCGCTGCACTATCCGCATCTGAGCCACGAAGAGATCTTCGCCAGCGTCGAGACCTTCTACAGAAGCTTCTATTTTCGGCCGCGCAAAATCGGCGCCATCGTCAACGAGATGGTCCGCAGTCCTGACATGATGAAGCGACGGCTACGCGAAGGCGTGGAATTCTTCGAGTTCCTGAAGGAGCGGCGCAGCATCGCTGCTTAGCGCCTAATGGTCTGATTCAACAGGCGGATGGTTTACCTCCGTTTGTTGAATCAGAGCACAAAGTGTTTGATTCTAGTGGCATACGCGGCTCGCAGCCACACGATTTGGTCGGGTCGGCCGGCGCCGTAGGACCGGGGCGGCCCACAATCACCGCCGCTTTAGGACTTGCGATGAAAGCCATCCAGGCCGACCGGATCGACAGCCTCGCCGACTATGGCGAGGTCGAGATCGACAGGCCCGAACCACGGGCCGGCCAGGTGCGCGTGAAAGTGGCCGCTGTCGGAGTCGGATATGTGGACGCCCTGGTGGCCCTGGGACGCTATCAGGTCAAACCGCCGGTTCCCCACACCCCTGGAACCGAGATCAGCGGCGTGATCGACGCGCTCGGCGAGGGTGTCGGCAATCTGCAGATGGGCGATCGTGTGACCGGGCTGGGCGCGCGGGGATTCGCGCAATTCGCCCTTCTTCCCGCGGCGATGACCGTCAAACTGCCGGTCGGTGTCGGCTTCGACGCGGGCGCCGCCCTGCCCCTGAACTACATCACCGCCCTGCACGGATTGGCGGATCGCGCCGCCGCCAAAACCGGGGAAACCTTGTTGGTGCTCGGCGCGGCCGGTGGCGTCGGCGCAGCCGCCGTCCAGCTTGGCGCCATCCTGGGCATGCGGGTGATCGCGGCGGCCTCCACCGAAGCGAAGCGCGCCTTCACCCTTGCCCACGGGGCCGATGTGGCCATCGACACCACGCCGGAAGGCTGGAGGGATCGCCTGAAGGTCGCCCTGGCTGGCGAGGCGTTGGATGTGGTGTTCGACCCGGTATGCGGCCCGCTGTTCGAGCCGGCGTTCAGATCGCTTGGCTGGGGCGGGCGGCACCTAGTGGTGGGATTCGTTGGCGGGCCGATCCCGGCGCTGGGGGCCAACCTGACCCTGATGAAGGGCGCGGCCCTGACCGGCGTGGACGTGCGCCAGTTCATGCTGTTCGAGGCGGCCAAGGCCCGCGCGCACCTGGAAACCCTGGCCGGCTGGTCCAGCGAAGGACGGCTCTCGCCGCCGGTCGGCCGTAGGTTTGACTGGAGCGAATTCGGCCACGCCCTGACCTTTGCGCTCGGCGGCCAGGGGCTGGGCAAGACGGTTTTGACGGTCGATGCCAATCTCTAGGCTGATCATCACCGCCGACGATTTTGGCGCCGACGTCGCGGTCAATGACGCCGTGGAGATCGCCCATCGCCATGGTGTCCTCACAGCCGCCAGCCTGATGGTCGCCGCACCCGCCGCCGCCGACGCGGTCGCCAAGGCCCGCGCCATGCCGGAATTGGGCGTGGGACTACATTTGGTGCTCGTGGAAGGGAAACCGATCCTTCCGGCGCGCCAGGTCTCGCATCTGGTCGGTCCAGACGGATACTTCCGCGCCGACATGGCCGCCGCCGGAGCGACGATGTTCTTCGATCCGCGGGCGCGCCGTCAGCTGGAAGCAGAAATCGCCGCCCAGTTCGAGGCCTTCGCCGCCACGGGCCTACCTCTGGACCATGTCAACGCCCACAAGCACTTCCACCTGCATCCGACCATCGCCGGCCTGATCCTCAAGATCGGCGCCCGGCACGGATTGAAAGCTGCTCGCGCGCCCGTCGAACCCGTCGAAGTCCTGAACCGCATCGAGCCGGAGCGGGGTAGCTTCGGCCAGGTGGCGTTCAATCTGATGGCCCGCGCCCTGGGCGATCGGTTAAGGCGCGCGGGCCTGACGACCCCCGATCACGTGTTCGGTCTGCGCTGGAGCGGCGCCGTGACCACCCGGCGGCTGCGAGGCCTGATTGAGAACCTGCCCACCGGGCTGACCGAGATCTATCTGCACCCCGCCACCATCAATGCCTATCCAGGCTCGGCGCCCGGCTATCGCTACATCGAGGAGTTGGCCGCACTAACCGCGCCCGAGGTGATCGCGGCGGTCGAACGGAGCCGAGCCGGCGTGGGCGGTTTCGTGACACTTCGGCCGGCGGCCACATGAAGTCCGGGGTCGTCCTGGCCATTGGGCTGGGCCTCGCGGTGGCCACGGCGGTGGTCGGCTACATAGGCTTCCCGGCGGTTTATATCGCCCTGGCGCGCGTCGGCCCGCGCGGGTTGGCGACACTGTGCGTCTATTCGTTTCTGCCCTTCTGCCTGCTCGGTTCCGCCTGGTACGTGCTTGGGCGCGTGGAGCCCGCGCGCCGCTGGTCAACCTTCATCTGGTCGCGGATCATCCGCGATTCGGCGAGCGAGTTGCTGCCTTTTTCGCAATTGGGAGGCTTCGTGATCGGCGCCCGGGCGGCCGTGGAGCGCGGGGTAGCGCCGACCACGGCTTTCTCAACGACGGTCGTCGATGTCACCACCGAACTGCTGGCCCAGCTGGGCTTCACCGGCCTCGGCGTCGGATTGCTGCTGATGCGCGCCGGTTCCCACCTCAGAGGCAACGCCCTGGTGGGCGCGGCCCTAGTGGGCCTGCTGCTCACCGCCCTGGGCGCGGCGGCCTTCATCGGCTTGCAACGAAGGGGTGGAGGACTGGTCGAGCGTCTGATCACCCGGTTCCTGCCCGGCGCCGCGGCGAAGACCAGCCTGGTCTTGCGGGCGATCGATGACCTCTACGCCCATCCCGTCAGGATCGCCGCCGCCGTCGCCATCCACCTAATGGCCTGGGTCGCCAGCGCGGTGGGTATATGGCTGGCCCTGCGTATCGCCGGCGTCGCGATCGACCTCACGGCTATCCTTGCCATAGAGAGCCTTGTTAGCGCGGTCCGCAGCGCCGCTTTCGTCGCGCCGATGGGAATCGGCGTTCAGGAAGCCTCCTACGCTTTGCTCGGGCCGCTGTTCGGCCTGGGGCCGGAACTCTCCCTGGCGGTCTCCTTGCTGAAGCGCGCGCGTGATCTGGTGATCGGCGTACCGGCCCTGCTGGTCTGGCAGGGCCTGGAGGGCATGCGGTTGGTGAACCGAAAACCTGGCGCCGCCGATGGGGTCGACTAGGGACGGAGTTTGAGGCTGGGAGGTTGGCGGCAGCCCAGTAGCTGGCGTTGACGGCTGGACGGCGATGCTTGAGTCTTCGGGCGCGGCGGCGCTATCCGGAACTGGCGGGGCAGAGGCAGCCGGCGCCGACTCGGGCGCCATCGGAGACGTGGTCGGATCCGTCTCGATGTCCGGCAGCGGCGGCAGGGCCTTGTCTCCGCGAATCTGCGCCTCGCGAGCCTGAAGATAGCTCGAACGCAGGGACGCGTAGGGGTCAGCCGCGCCGCCCAGCAGGGTATCCAGATCCTTGGCGACATCCTCGCGCTGATTGAGCCCACCCACGATGGCGACCGTCACATCGACTTCGGTGCGATAGGGATAGTCCACCGACTGGATCGGCAGGGTGGCGTCATCGACCAGCATGCCGAACAGGTCGCGAACGCTGGAAGGCCCGAACACGGGAATGATGATATAGGGCCCAGAATGAACGCCCCAGCGCCCCAGGGTGTCGCCAAAACCGTTCACATGCATCGGAGCGCCCAGCGCCTTGGCCACGTCGATGGCTCCCAAACCACCGGCGGTGGTGTTGACCAGCAGGCGGAACGCCGATCTGACCGCCGGGCCGGGCCGGGCCTGCAGCAGGTCGTTGACGATCACCACCGGCTCATTGAGGTTGACCAAGAAGTTCTTGATCGCCTTGCCTATTGGTCCAGGCGTCAGGCCGCTGGTCAATTTCGACAACGGTCGGATAAGAACCCGATCGAGCATGGCGTTGAACCCATAGATCCCACGGTTAGCCCGCTCCCACGGGTCGCCCGGCGTGTGATGGGCCGCGGGGGCCGGGGTTCTGGTCCAAGCCGCGTATGGCGCGGCGCCGACAATCAGCAAGATCACAGGGAGAAGGGATCGGCGCACCAGGGTCTCCGGGTTAAGGCTCCTTAGTCCGCCTGGGCGGTCCTGTTCAACGTAAAGCTTGGCCCATCGCTGGCGCCTGGCGTCGGTATTGCCTAAATGCCGCTTCCCGAATGTCACGGACGGCTTGGAGAGCCCTTGGACGCACCGGCCGTTGCAGCACCCGACAGACCAGCCAGACCGAGTCTGGCCGCGAGGCTGGTTGTGTTGAGCGTCGACCGCGCGTGGCTAATGGTATGCCTTGGCGCCACGCTCGCCGTGGTAGCGGCGGTGTTCGCCGTCTCCAACTTCTCCCTGACCAGCGACACCGACCAGCTGATCTCCTGGAAGCTGCCTTGGCGACAGCATGAGGCCGCCTTCAAACGGCTGTTCAATCCAGAGGGCGACCAGATCGTCGCTGTGATCGACGGGGCGACGCCGGAACTGGCTGAACAGGCCGCCGCCGACCTGACGGGTAAGCTCGAGAGCCGACCGGACCTGTTCCGCTACGTCAGCCGCCCCGACGCAGGTCCTTTTTTCAGCCGCGAGGGCTTGCTGTTCCAGGATACCGCCGAGGTGCGGGACCAGATGGGCCAGCTGATCAAGGCCCAGCCCTTCCTGGGTCCGCTGGCGGCCGACCCGAGTCTGCGCGGGCTGGCCAGAACCCTGTCCACCGCCCTGCGGGGGGTGGACTCTGGGGACGCGAAGCTCGCGGAACTCGATCGGCCGATCCAGTCGCTCGGCGCGGTTCTGGACAACCTAAAAGCAGGCAAGCCGGCGTTGTTTTCCTGGCGCACCCTGATCTCCGGCAAACCCGCCGAGCGACGGGATCTTCGGCGGATCGTGCTGTCCAGTCCGGTCCTCGACTTCGAAAAGCTAGAATCGGGAGCCGGTCCCACCGCCTTTATCCGGAAGGCCGCCCTGGACAGCCATTTCGACGCCGCCCACGGGGTTCGGCTGCGACTGACAGGACCGGTTCCGCTGCAGGATGAAGAGTTCGCCACCCTGGCCGGCCGTGCGGCGCTGATCGGCGCTCTGGCTGGCGGCGCCATTCTGCTGATGCTGTGGATGGCGGTCCGCTCGCCACGCCTGATCGCGGCGATCGTGGCCACCACCCTGGTAGGCCTGATCTCGGCCACGGCCGTCGGCCTGCTGATCTTTCATCGGTTCAATGTGATTTCGGTCGCTTTCATTCCCTTATTTGTCGGTCTGGGTATCGATTTCGGAATCCAGTTCAGCGTCCGGTTTCGCACGGAGTTCGCCGCTGGCCTCGGCCTTAGCGACGCGCTGGTTGCCTCCGGCCAGGGCATCGGCCAGTCCCTGACCCTGGCGGCGGGGGCGATTGCCGCCGGCTTCCTCGCCTTCGCCCCCACCGCTTATATCGGGGTCTCTCAACTTGGGGTGATCGCCGGCCTGGGCATGTTCATCGCTCTAGCGCTCAATCTCTCGCTGCTGCCGGCCCTGATCCGGTTGTTGGGGGCTCCCAAGGGAGCGGCGCCCAACGAGGGCGCTTTCCTCGAGCGGCTGGACAAAGTGATCCTTGGTCACCGCCGCCTGGTGATCGGTGTGGCGTTGGGCGCGGCGGCGATGTGCGCGGCCTCGCTTCCCTGGCTGACCTTCGACTTCGATCCGCTGCACCTGAAGAGCGCCAAGGTGGAATCGGTGGCGACCCTGCTGGAACTGATGGCTGATCCAGACCAGTCCCCCAATACAGTGGAAATCATCGCCCCATCCCTCCGTGACGCCGACGCCCTGGCGCGGCGGCTGGAGCGCCTGCCGGAAGTCTCGGAGGCGCGGACCCTGTCGAACTTCATCCCACAGAACCAGGCGGAGAAGTTGCCGGTCGTATCCGACGCGGCCATGCTACTGGATCTGAGCCTCAACCCTCTGGTCACGGCTCCGGCTCCAAACGATGCCGAGAACATCGCCGGCCTACGTCAGGCGGCGAACGATCTGCGGGTCGCCGCTGCGATCTCCACGCCATCCTCGGCCATCGGCGCACGGCGCCTCGCCGTTGGATTTGATTGGCTGGCCGGTGCGCCCGCCTCCGCCCGAACCCAAGCCACCCTGGCATTGATGCCAAGTCTAGCCACGGTGCTCGCCCAGACCAGCACGGCCCTGGGCGCCGGGCCAGTCGGTCTGGCCGACCTGCCCGCCGAGATTACCCGAGACTGGCTGGCGCCAGACGGTCGCGCCCGAGTGTCGGTGATCCCCGGGGGCAACGCCAACAACACGGGGGTTCTGAACCGCTTTATCGATGCCGTGGCAAGGATCGAGCCCAACGCCACCGGGCCGGCGGTAGAAGTGAGAGAAGGGGGACGCGCGGTGGCCGGAGCCTTCGCGGAGGCTGGCGTGCTTTCATTCATCGCGATCACCGCCCTGCTCTATGCGGTGCTGCGCCGAACCCGGGATGTGGCCATCACCATGGCGCCGATCGTGCTGACCGGCCTGCTGACCCTGGGTAGTTGCGTCGCCATCGGCCAGCCGCTGAACTTCGCCAACATCATCGCCCTGCCGCTGCTATTCGGCATCGGCGTGGCCTTTCACATTTATTTCGTGCTGGCTTGGCGGAGCGGTGGGACGAATTTGTTGCAGTCGAGCCTAACACGGGCGGTGTTCTTCAGCGCCATGGCCACCGCCACCGGCTTTGGCAGCCTGTGGGCCTCAAGCCACCCAGGCACCGCCAGCATGGGCAAGCTGCTGATGATCTCGCTGGTCTGGACCCTGGTCTCGGCGCTACTGTTCCAACCAGCCCTTATGGGTCCGCCGCCGAAAGGGCGCGAGCCCACCAAAGCCGCCTAATCCTGGATGTTGAGCGCCGCAGAGCCGGCTCGGGGGATCTGAACGGGGGCATAGGCAGAAATTCAGATCAACGACCGCCGATCTCTGTCCTGACAATCCCAGCCACCTCATGCATGTCGGGCTTAATATCTCCGCGCGGAGGAAGGGTTTAAAGCGGAGAGGTTATCTCACGATCTTCGAGACCCTTCGCGCCAGGCGTTGCAGCACCGGGGCCTTGAATACCGCCGGTGAGGGGCGGCCGGCCCGGATCAGAGGGCCGTAGAGGGCCTGGGCGTGGGCCATGGCCTCGGCCATCGCATCCAGGTCGTCGGTCGGCGGATTCGCGCCGCAAGCCGCATCGCACAGCCACGCATACATCTGTTCGACCCAGATCGGCAGATCTCCCTCCCCGCCCGAGGTGTCGTGGTTGCGCATGCCGGACTTCCAGTGGGTCTTGGCGAAATCCAGGCCCGCGGCGATCTGCGCCGCTTCGAAACACCCCAGGCCTTCGGCCAGCGAACGAGTCGATTGGGCGGGATCGGCCAGGAAATCATCATAGGAGACTATCGCCCGAGGCATCGCGCGGGAATGCCGCTCCGCCTCCAGATTGTGGGTCAGCCAGACGGCGCGTCCATGCTGCGCAACAGCCTTGTTGGCCGAATCCACGAACCCGTCGCGGCGCCTTACCAGGGATAGGGCCACTTCGTCGGGATGGCGAAAGCCCAGCAGCACAAACGGCTTCGCGCCGAATTCCTCCAGCAGCCCGCCCCAAATCGGCATAAGGATAGAAATCCGCGGGTCCTTGATCACGAACAGGGCCTCGCTGGCGAAATCCCGCCGCAGGACCGCCATCAGCGCTGCCCGGCAGGTCGCCGCAGCGGGACTGTCGAACATCGCCTGAGTCGGCGTCCGGGGATCGTTCCAACCATGACCGACCGCGACCAGGAAATCATTGTGAATCCTGACAATTTCTTCCGATTCCCAGAAGCCCTCCTCATTGTCGGGGGACGGGTCGATCAGATTTGATGGCAGAGCCGCCCCCATCGCGTGGATGGTGCGGGTCATGGCTGACGTTCCCGATCGGTGCATGCCCAGCACCAGAACACAGGCTCGGTCGGGCCCAGAGGACTGACTCATAGGTTAAAACGCTCCGACGAATTCGATAGACCCACCTGTTACGCCGCGTCTTAGCCGCCTTCGTCGGCGGCGGCTACAGGCCGCCAAGCTGGATGCAAGGCGGGTGCGATGGATTTCAGCGCCATGCCTCTCAAGGGTCGCCTGGGCGCCCTGAAGGCCGCTTGGGCGGCGGGGCTGTCCATATCTTGCCCAAGGCGCGGCGCCGACGAAATTTTCACTAAAATTTGAGGCTGATCAAGCGTTGTGGCGTCTAATATTTTGGGATGGGGCATTTCCCAAATATATTCAAACAACTATCGTCAATTTGACGCCAAGTTTTCGTGCAATATCGATATTTATGACGCATCAAAAAATATAAAGA
>JAYTXV010000314.1:0-1786 GCA_043742805.1 Caulobacteraceae bacterium
CCCGCGTAGGGCAAGCCCCCGGTCACCGTCAGTCCGCGCGGATCGTCCAGCGACAGGCCAAGTTCCTCCGCCCCGATCTCCACCGCCACCGGGAAGCAGGAATAGAGATCGATGAAGTCGATGTCGGAGAGCCCGACACCGGCCATCTCCAGCGCGTGCTGACCGGTCAGGCGCATGGCCGGGCTCGAATGGAAGTCCTGCCGGTCGAGTGGGAACCACAGGTCGGCGGCGTCGGCGCAGCCGTGCAGATAGACCCACTTGTCCTGCGGCACGCCCAGTTCGCGCGCCTTCTTCTCGCTGGCGATGATCACGCCCGCCGACTGGTCGACCTCCATGATGGCGTTGAGCAGCTTCGGGTAGGGGAAGCCGACCATGCGGTTGCGCTCGGAGACCGTGATCAGGTCCTGCGGCGTGCGTTCGACCGGGAACCAGGCCTCGGGGTTGCCCGCCGCCACCTGGGTGAACGGCGCGAACAGCTTGCCCAGCCGCGCCTGGTGGTCGGCGACCGAGCGGCCGTCGCGGGCCCGCAGCGCGTTCTCGAACATCGGATAGATATTGATCGGACGGTTCAGGGCATGGCGAGCCTCGTAAGGCGTGACGCCGGGCCGGGAATCGCCGATCCGTTCCGGCTCCGGCAGGTCCTCGTCCTCATGCCAGTCGTCGAAGCCCAGCCCCTTGGTCAGCCGCTTCATGGCCGAGCCCAGGAACTCCGCGCCGACCGCCAGGCCCAGCTCCGTCTCGCCACGGGCGATCCGCTGGGCCAGCACGTTGATCAGCTGCTGGGGCGTGTTGCCGCCCATGTGCGAATAGACCGCCCAGGTCGGGCTCGCGCCCACCTGCCCGGCCAGGCTCGCCGGCAGATTGGTGGAATGCGGGATCATCCCTCGCGTCGAGCCGGGCGCGTCGATGGTGAAGCCGGCGACGGCCAGGGCATCGATCGCCGCCAGCCCCGCGGCGCCGATCCCGGCGTCGGCCGCCGCCCGTTCCGCCGCAATCTTCAGCAACGCCGTCGGCGACGGCGAGGCGCCAGGATCGCCCCGATAGGTGAATTGGCCCGCTCCGATGAGAACAGGGACGTGGCTTTCCATACTTCGCTCGCCTTCCGACCGTTGTGCGACGCGATCCTAGGGACCGGAGCGGCGGTCTTGAAGGCATTTCGACGTTGACTGAATTTCGATCTCATGGCGCCTGTTTTCTGGGCGCCCGCCACATTGGCGCGCACCCATCCCGGCCACGCTCGCGAGTGTGCTTGTGAGGCTACTCTAAGCCATGCTCCGTCGCCCCGACCGCCAGTTTTGCCTGGCCCAGGGGTGGGCCGGCGCGTCCGAGGACCTATGAAAAAGATCGAAGCCATCATCAAGCCGTTCAAACTGGACGAGGTCAAAGAAGCCCTGCAGGAGCTGGGCGTCCAAGGCATGACGGTGATCGAGGCCAAGGGCTATGGCCGCCAGAAGGGCCAGACGGAGCTTTACCGCGGCGCGGAGTACGTCGTGGACTTCCTGCCCAAGATCAAGGTCGAGGTCGTGGTCGCCGACGACCAGTTGGCCCGCGCCCTGGAGGCCATCGCCACCTCGGCCCGCACCGGCCGGATCGGCGATGGCAAGATTTTCGTGTCCGACGTCCTCGACGTCATGCGTATCCGGACGGGAGAAACCGGAGCCGACGCCGTCTAAGTCTCAACCAACTCATCGATCGCTAAAGGGGATCAACATCATGGCCGCCACCGCCAAAGACATCCTGGCTCAGATTAAGGAAAAGGACGTCAAATACGTCGACGTCCGCTTCA
>JAYTXV010000315.1:0-2735 GCA_043742805.1 Caulobacteraceae bacterium
GCTGCGGTGACGGAGCCGACCGTGAACGCCAAGTCCCAGTAGCGCCGGTGGTCTGAGTCCCGCCAACGGAACTCAAATGCCACGCCGCGGAGGACGAGACCGAGCAGCATGGCGATCATCAACGGGTAGGTCGCTGGCAGAATGATCGAATAGGCCAGCGGAAAGGCCGCCATTAGGCCCCCTCCCCCAAGCACCAGCCAAGTCTCGTTGCCGTCCCAGACTGGGGCGATCGAATTCATCGCCTGATCACGTTCTTCGCCGACCACGAAGCTCGGAAAAAGGATGCCTATTCCGAGGTCGAAACCGTCCATCACCACGTGGGCAAAGACGGCAAAGGCCAGAAGAGACGTGGCGACAGCCATCACCCAGCCGGTACCAACTGGCCCTTGGCGTTGATCGCAAAGCCCGCCGGCGTCTGCATCCAGCTGTTGACGCTGATGATCCATGTGGCGGAGATTAGCGTGCCTAGGGCCACCATGCAGGTGGAGAAATAATGCAGTGAGCCGCCGACCTTGCTCATCCCAAAGAGCATGACCCCGAGAAACCCGGCCTCGAGGAAGAAGGCGGTCAAGACCTCATAGGCCATCAATGGACCGATCACCGGCCCTGCCTTGTAGGAGAACTCCGACCAATTGGTCCCAAACTGGTAGGACATGACGATGCCAGACACGACGCCCATCCCGAAGGCGACCGCGAAGATCTTCACCCAGTAGTGGAAAAGGTCGAGATAGAGCGGCCTGCCGGTCTTTAGCCATAGGCCTTCCAGCACCATCAGGTAGCTCGCCAGCCCGATCGAAAAGGCTGGAAATATGAAGTGGAAGCTGACCGTGAAGGCAAACTGAGCACGGGCGAGACTGACAGCGTCGACGTGGTCGAACACGAGCCTAGATCCTTATGAAAGCGCCGGCGCTTTTCCAGAGCATGTAAGCGGCCACCACAAAGATCAGGACAGCGAAGACCGTGGTCAAAAGGCCGGTCGTGCCGGCTAGCCGTTTGGCGATCCGCGTCCCGATCAGGCTGCCCGCTATTCCGCCGGCGATGAAGACGAAGGCCAAAGGCCAGTTCACCATCTCGGAGAACGAGTAGTTGACCGCCGTCGTCAGGCCAAAGGCGGTGACCGCGACCAGCGACGAGCCGACCGCGTTGAGGATCGGCATTCCGGTCGAGGCGACAAGGCCCGGCACGATTAGAAAGCCGCCGCCGATCCCGAAGAAGCCGGAGAAAAGACCGGTGCCTAGGCCAAAGCTTAGGACTTTGGGTGCGTTCTGCCGATTGCAGGCAGCACCTTCGTTCCCGACGTTTCCTCGTCCTCGAAGCATCAGGACACCCACCACGACCATGACGATGGCGAACAGGAAGAGCAGCTTCTGGCCGTCGAAGGCCTTGCCGGCTGAAGAGCCAAAAAGCGCTCCCAGCACCCCGGCGCCAGCATACATCAACGCGCAGCGCCATTTCACGGTGCCGCTGCGCGCGTGATTGACCGTTCCGACCGCGGCGTTGGCGGCGACCGCGAATGCGCTGGTGCCGATGGCCAGGTGCGGGTCGCGGACTCCAACCAAATAGACCATCAGCGGCACGGCCAGGATCGAGCCGCCGCCGCCGACGAGGCCGAGGGTAAACCCAACCAGACCACCTGAGACCGCACCAAGGCCGTATTGAAGGGGCTCGAGGGTCATGCTGCTTGGCCGTCCGCCTTATGCGGATGCGCCATCCACTCTCGCCCCTTCAGCATGGCGCCCCAATAGATGGACGGCAGCACCCTGGCCTTGAGGAACCAGGCGGCGCGGCTAGGCTTGGTCCCGTCGATCAGCCAGGTGGGGAAGCTCGGAATGACCCTGCCGCCGTAGCCGAACTCGGCCAGCACGATCTTGCCGCGCTCGACGGTCAGCGGACACGAGCCGTAGCCGTCATAGATTGCTTGCGGTTCTCGGCCCGCTAGCGTCGCCAGGACGTTCACCGCCACGATCGGGGCCTGCTTGCGGGCTGCAGCCATGGTCTTGGCGTTCGGCGTCGAGCTGGCGTCGCCCAAGGCGTAGATGTTGGGGAAGCGCGCATGCCGTAGCGTCGCCTGATCGACGTCGATGAAGCCGGCTGGGCCGGCGATGGGGCTGGAGCGCACAAAATCTGGCGCGATCTGTGGCGGCACGGCGTGCAGCATGTCGAAACTACGCTCGCTTCGGGTCGTCTGTCCGTTGATTTTGTCCTCGAACGTCGCGACCTTCCCCGGGCCGTCGACACTCACCAGCTTCGACTCCGACTTGAGGTGGATGCCGTAGCGTTTGACGTATTCCATCAAGGCCGGGACGTAGGCGGGCACCCCGAAGAGGACCGCGCCGGCGTTGTGGAACTCCACCTCGATGTTCGAAAGCACGCCCGCGTCCATCCAGCGATCACAGGACAGGTATATCGCCTTCTGCGGCGCGCCGGCGCATTTGATCGGCATCGGCGGCTGGGTGAACAGCGCAACGCCTCGCGTCAGCCCCTGCACAAGCGTGTAGGTGTAGGGTGCTAGGTCGTAGCGGTAGTTGCTAGTGACGCCGTTCTGCCCAAGAGCCGCGCTGAGGCCGGGTATGGCCCCCCAGTCCAATTTCAAGCCCGGCGCGGCGACCAGGACGCGATAGGTGACGGCGCTTCCATCCGCCAAGATCACCTCGTTGGTCTCGGGGGCGAAGCCAGTTGCAGCTTGACGGATCCAGTCCACTTGGTCTGGCATCGCTGACTGCATGGTGTGGCGG
>JAYTXV010000316.1:0-2643 GCA_043742805.1 Caulobacteraceae bacterium
CGCGCCATGGGATCGTCGGCCAGCAGGCGCAGAACATCGCCCGGAGCCGCCGCTTTGCATGCGCGCCTGAGCATGAGGGTCGGAACCGGGCATCGGTGGCCTCGGGCGTCGACCAGGATTTGATCGTCGATCTCGAATTCCTTCAACCTTGCAAAGCGGGCGCCGTAAACACGACACGGTGACGCTGTTGTTAAAAAAGAGTCTAGTGGACGAGCGGGCAGGCCGATACATCGGCGCGCTGACGATTTTGGAGCGCGATCCGGCCTTGATGCAAAGCTGTGAGCTTACGGTTGTAATTCCAACCTACAATGAGCGCGACAACATCGCGCCATTGATCGAACGCCTCAAGCACGCCCTTAAGGGCATCGCTTGGCAGGCTACCTTCGTTGATGACAATTCAGCCGATGGCACGGCAGAGACCGTCAAGGCGATGGCGGCGTGCGATCCGAGGATTCTGTGCCTCAAACGAGTTGGGCGTCGGGGCCTGGCGGGCGCCGTACTGGAGGGTGCGCTGGCGAGCGCCGCGCCGTTCATCGCCGTGATAGACGCAGACCTACAGCACGACGAAACGGTATTGCCGCAAATGTTGGCCAGTCTGAAATCCGGAGAGACCGACCTAGCGATCGGCAGCCGATTCCTTACCTCTTCAGGACTCGAGAAGGGTCTGACTCCGTTTCGAAAAGTGGGTAGCCGACTGGCCAACATTTTGGCCCGGTCCGTACTGAAAGTTGAGGTCAGTGACCCAGTCAGCGGGTTTTTCATGATCCGCCGCGATTTGATTGAGGCGGTCGCACCTGACCTCACCAATGATGGCTTCAAGATCCTATTTGACATCATCGCCTCCCAGCACTCACCGCCGCGTATTAGAGAATTTCCCTATATTTTCGCCGAGCGCCAAGCTGGCCAAAGTAAAATGGACGAACGCGTAATCATTGAATATCTGGGACTGATATTGACTAAATTGACTGGAAACCTGCTGCCGACGCGCTTTCTGATGTTCGCTGTTGTAGGCCTTGGCGGTGTCGCTGTTCATATGGCGGTGCTCTATTCAGGTCGTGCCGCCGGACTTCAATTCATTGTCAGCCAAGGCGTCGCGGCGATGACCGCCATGACAACGAATTTTCTGGTCAATAATTCGGTGACCTATCGCGATCGGCGTCTGCGCGGGATGAGGTTGTTGACCGGCTACCTGAGGTTCTGCGCACTCTGCGGCGTGGGTCTGCTGGCAAATGTGGCCGTGGCCAACCTGGTGCACGAACACACACCGATTTGGTGGCTAGCCGGCGTCGCCGGCGCCGCCTCCGGCGCGGCTTGGAACTATGTCAGCACCTCCGTCGCCGTCTGGTAAACCTCGATCGCGGCCTGACGCCCCCCCGCGGGGCCTCATCGGCCTGATTTCAGCTCTGTTCGCGATCCGGCTGTTCCTGGCCGCCAGCCTGCATCTCACCGAGGATGAGGCCTATTACCGGCTTTGGGCCCAGGTTCCCGCGCTTGGTTACTACGACCATCCGCCGATGGTGGCCTGGTGGATATGGCTGGGTGTTCACCTCGTGGGTGACACCCCGCTGGGCGTCCGGCTTCTGCCGATCGTCAGTTGCGCCGTTGTAAGCTTGGTGGTTTTCGATCTGGCGCGGCTGACCGGCGGCACGCGGGCCGACGCCGAGAGGGCGGCCGTCTGGTATAACGCCATGCCTCTGGTGGCGGCTGGCGGATTCCTGGCCGTTCCCGACGCCTCGGCCGCCCTGTTCTGGACCCTGTCGCTGTGGGCGACTTTGAAAGCCCTGAATCGTCGATCCCTGGGTTGGTGGGCCGCGGCCGGTGTTGCGGCCGGCCTGGCGACGCTGTCGAAATATTCAGCTCTGTTTCTGGGACCGGGATTGCTGCTCTGGCTGGCCACGTATACCTCGGGGCGCGCAAGCCTGCGAAGCCTGGGTCCATGGTTGGCCCTGCTTGTGGCTGCGGGTCTGTTTGGTCTCAACCTCTGGTGGAACGCTGACCATCAGTGGCTGACCCTGATCAAACAGTTCGGGCGAATAGCCCCGCATCGCCTAGCGCCACATTATCTGATCGAGTTCGTCTTCACCGAGGCGCTGTTGCTCAATCCGTTGTTGGTTGTGTTTCTCGGGCGCCTAGCCTTGCCCGGCTGGAAAGCCGTTGAACCGAGACCAGACTTGGCCCCCTTCATTGCCTCCAGCGCACCGTTCGTTGGTTATCTGTTGCTCCACAGCCTTCATGACCGCATTCAGGCCCATTGGCCCGCGCCCGTCTATCCGGCCTTGGCGATCTGCGCCGCCTTCGCCGCGAGACGGCCAGGACCTGGCTGGGCGCGTCTGCGCGCTCTGGTCCCCGCGTTTGGCCTATCCGCCGCCGCGATTGCCGCGCTCTACGTCGGCTTGCCGCTGATCGGTGCTTCGATCCCGATCGATCCGGCTGGCTCGATCCGCGGATGGCCGGGTTTCGCCGGAAAAATCGAGGCCATGCGCGTCAAAATCGGAGCCGGATGGGTGGCCACCACCAGCTACGGCCTGGCCGCGCAGTTGGCCGACGAACCGGCCATCGCCGCGCCGATCCTGCAGATCAACGAGCGCGCCCGCTGGAGCGGCCTGCGGCAAGGCGCATGGGCCGATATCTACAAGCCCGGGC
>JAYTXV010000317.1:0-5730 GCA_043742805.1 Caulobacteraceae bacterium
GCGGTGGGACCGAGCAGGCCGTCAAACAGCTCGCCGTTGGCGAAGATACAGCCGGTGTCACCGAGTTTCTCGATCTCGAAATAACGGGTTGTCCTGACCAGGCCGCCCATGATGCTCAGGCGCCAATGAATCTGTTCGTTAGGCACCCAGTCCAGGACTACCGGCTTGATCACCTCCGGCTTGCGACCCTCCAGCGCCAGTTCCAGGGTCAGGGGCGAGCCGATGCGCAATGTCCCCTGGGCCTTGGGATAGATCGGGTTCCAGACGCTCCAGCTCTCGATGTCGGCGATAACCGCCCAGATGGCTTCCGGCGGGGCCTGTATGCCGACGCGATGTTCGAGCTTGACCGGCATCAAGCGGGCTCCCGCAGGCGCCAGGTAGCGCCGGTGGGGTTGTCCATCACCTCGACGTTCAACGCGGTCAGCTCGGCGCGGATGGAGTCGGCGCTGGCCCAATCCTTGGCCGCGCGCGCCTGGACGCGCCGGGCGATCAGATCGTCGATCCGCGCCGACAGCGCAACGTCGACGCCGCCATGGAACCAGGCCTCGGGATCGGCCTGAAGGAAGCCGATCAGCGCGCCGCTGGCCAAAAGCTCACCTTTGGCTTTGGCCTGTTCGGCCGGCGTGCCGGTTTCCAGGCGCCGCGCCAGGGCGAACAGTTCGGCGTTGGCCCTAGGCGTGTTGATGTCGTCGCACAGAGCCTCGAGGAATGCCTCCGAAGGCGCGTCACCATCCGGAATCACGTCTGCAGCCCGGCCGAGCGCGCCATAGAGGGTGTCCAGCGAGGCCCGCGCCTGGGCGACCACGTCATCGGTCCAGGCCAGGGGCTGGCGGTATTGCGAGGCCAACAGCGCCCAGCGCAGCGCTTCGCCAGGCGCCTCGCGGATCAGGTCGGTGACCAGCGCCACATTGCCCAGGCTCTTGGACATCTTCTGGTCGCCCATGTTGAGAAAGCCGTTGTGCAGCCAGTAGTTGGCATAGGCGGCAACGCCATGATCGGCGCACATGCCCTGGGCGAGCTCGTTTTCATGGTGAGGGAAGATCAGGTCGTTACCACCGCCGTGGATATCGATCGGCAGGCCCAGCGCCTGTTCGATCATCGCCGAGCACTCGATATGCCAGCCGGGACGGCCGGATCCGAACGGGCTGTCCCACACCGGCTCACCGGGCTTGGAGGGTTTCCACAGCACGAAGTCGGCCGGGTGTTGCTTGTAGTGCGCCACATCGACCCGCGCACCGGCGATCATGTCGTCCAGGGAACGCCCGGATAGCTGGCCATAGGCGCCGTAGGCCTGGGTGTTGAACAGCACATGGCCGTCGACGGCATAGGCGGCCTTGGACGACACCAGCCGGCCGACCATGGCGATGATCGCGTCCATGGTCTGGGTGGCCCGAGGCTGGAAGGTCGGGCGCAGGGCGCCGAGCACGGCCATGTCGGCATTGTAGGCGGCCAGATAACGGTCGGTGATCACGCCGATCGGCACACCCTCCTGGGCCGCCTTCAGATTGATCTTGTCATCGACGTCGGTGACATTGGCGGCATAGAGCACATGGTCTTCGCCATACAGGTGGCGCAGCAGGCGGAACACCACGTCGAACACCACCACCGGCCGCGCATTGCCGATGTGAGCAAAATTGTAGACCGTCGGTCCGCAGACATACATCGTTACCCGGTCGGGATTCACGGGAACGAAGGACCGCTTGGCGCGGGCCATGGTGTCATAGAGGGTCAGGGTCATCGGTGGCTCTATAGCGAATGGCGGCGCGCGAGGCCAGAACGGGTCGGGCGCGGGCCCGGCGGCCGGGGTTGCCGGGACCGAAGCGGCCATTGGCGTGGCGTCAGGGAACAGTGGCGTCAGACGGATTGGACATGGGAGAGCCTTGTCTGGGCGGGTTTTGGAACAAGGCGGAGATACCAAAAAGATTGCAATTTGTCAATATTTATTGGCCCAAGCGTCGGGGGGCCGGCATCCAGGCGCGCCTGCTGGCTGGCGGCGGTCAGGCCGCGATGGCCGCGATCTTGCGGAGGGCTCGCTCGAACGCATCCGCGGGCTGGCCGCCGGAGATCATATAGCGGTCGTCGATGATCACCGCCGGCACAGCGTGGATGTCCTGATCACGCCAGTGGCGCTCGTCCGCGCGGACCTCCTCGGCGTAGCGCCCCGTGGCCAGGACCTCGCGGGCCGCGTCGACATCGAGGCCCGCCTGCCCGGCGGCGTCCGCCAGGACCCCATGGTCGGAGGGGTTCAGGCCATGGGTGAAATAGGCATCGAACAGCACACGCTTGAGGGCATACTGACGGCCCTCGATGGCGGCCCAATGCAGCAGGCGATGAGCGTCGTAAGTGTTGTAGATTCTGCTGTTCGGCCGCGAAGTGATGGTAAAGCCCACCTCGGCGGCGCGGGCCTTGATCGCTTCGCGACTGGCCGCCGACTGTTCCGGCGTGGCGCCGTATTTCATGGCGACATGCTCGGCGATGTCCTGGCCCTCAGGCGGCATGTCGGGGTTGAGCTCGAAGGGCCGGAAGCGGATGTCGGCTTCGACGAGCCCGTCCATGCGGCGCAGCGCCTCCTCCAGCCCCCCAAGGCCGATGATGCACCAGGGGCAGGAAACATCTGAAACGAAGTCGATCTTCAGGCGTCGGGTCATATGAACATCTATCTCCAATGTGGAGGCGTCGAAAAGGGGTCCAGCCTCGGTAGATTGCGCGGCTAGGTCTCCTTCACCGCCTCCAGAGTGAAGCTGAGGGGAACGTAGGGCAGTCCAGGGGGCAACACCCAATAGTCCCGGTCGAGCTTCACCAACTGATCGAGCGCCTTCCACGGCACCCGATCGCCCTCGCGGAAACCTCGGATGGTCAAGCCCGCGCGCATCGCGCCGTTCAGGATGCGCGACAGCCCGTGCAGGTAGCCCTCGGTCCGGTTCGCGGCGACCTTGGCTCCTGTGTAATCGAAATCGCCTTCATCGATGTGCGGATCGAACGAATTGTAGGGCCATCTAACCCGCAGCGGTGAGCCGGCCGGCGCTCGCTCGTCAAGCATCGACATGGCTGGGTGACCCTCGCACAGGAACAGCCGTCCGCCGGGCTGCAGCGAACGGGCGGCCACACGCATCCAGGCGTCAATGTCGCTGATCCAGAAGATCGCGCCCCAGGAGGCGAACACGATCTCGAATCCGTCCAGTCGCGGCGGCGGATCAAGCACGTCAGCACAAATGAAATTAGCTTCAAGACCGGCTTCGGCAGCCAAGGCGCGCGCCTGATCGATAGCCGGCGGGGAGAAGCCCAGCCCGGTGACCCGCGCGCCCAGACGCGCCAGCGACAGGGTGTCTAGGCCAAAATGGCACTGCAGGTGAAGCAAGCGTCTGCCGTTGACGTCGCCCAAAGCCTCCCGGACGACGGGGTCCAGCACGATCTCGCCACGGCGGAAGTCTTCGGTTCGATACATCGGCGAGGTGACGTGATGCGGCGTAACCTCATTCCAGTGCGCAAGATTGAATTGATTGATGGCCATTAGCCGAGTTTGCCTTATCTCAGTCGGACCCCGCAAGGATCGCAATGGAGCCGGACCAACGCGTCGGACACGCCCAATAAGACTTTTGGATTAAGCCATTTAGTTCCTTGTGGCGCGACCTGATCGAAACCTGCCAGTTCGCCCCGCGGCGCTCTGGTTGAAATTGCCACTTCAGGAGATCGGCGAGGAGGTTCGCCATCTGACGCTTGAGCTCGCGCTGTCCGCTTTTGCCCACGTCTTCCGCCTCGTCGGCGATTTGCTCGATGTCGAGTTGGGAAAATTTTCCCGCGCGGTGCAAGGCGGCCTGTTCGTTCGCCCAGGCTACGACGCCAGCTTCGTAGGAAGTGCTCATGGGCTCCTCTTTCGTGGTGTAGTATGGCTCCGTTCGTAAATCGCGCCACATCCTGGTCCCGTGACAAATCCAAATTCACCAATCGCTCCCGATACACATGCCCTGGAGCGCGGCGCCGTGCTGGCGCCGCGCTTCAATCCCGATGGCTTGATCGCGGCGGTGGCGACTGACGCGGCCAGCGGCGAGGTGCTGATGCTGGCGTGGATGAACGCCGAGGCTTTGCGACGCACCGTGGAGACCCGCGAGGCGCACTATTTCAGCCGTTCACGCCAGGCTTTGTGGAAGAAGGGCGAGACCAGCGGCCAAATTCAAACGGTGCGGGAGATCCGGATCGACTGCGACCAGGACGCGGTCTGGCTGAAGGTCACCGTCGGGGGCGATGGCGGCGCCTGTCATGTCGGCTTCCATTCGTGCTTCTACCGGGTGGTGGAAGACGGGGCCCTGGTGGAGCGGCCTTGACCAATTCGACGGCGATCGAGATCGAACTGAAAGAACCGACGGGGCGGCTGGATCGCGCCCTGGCGGACGCCCTGCCCGACCTGTCCCGCGCCCGGGTCCAGGCTCTGATGGGCGAGGGAGCGATCACCCGGAATGGGGCGCCGGTGACCGACGCTTCGGCCAAGGCGGCGCCGGGTGTCTATCAGCTGATCATGCCGGCCGCCCTGCCGCCCGATCCCCAGGGCGAGGACATGAGTTTGACGGTGCTGTTCGAGGACGCCCATCTGATCGTTATTGATAAACCGGCCGGCATGTCGGCTCATCCGGCGCCGGGCAGCCTATCGGGCACGCTGGTCAATGCCCTGATCCACCACTGCGGGGCCAGCCTGTCGGGGATCGGCGGCGTGGCGCGGCCGGGGATCGTGCACCGCCTGGACAAGAACACCTCCGGCGTGATGGTGGCGGCCAAGACCGATCTGGCCCATCGCGGTCTTTCGGCGCTGTTCGCGGCCCACGACATCGACCGGCTGTATGTCGCCCTTACGCGCGGCGCTCCTACACCCGCCCGAGGGACAATCACCACCCAGATCGGCCGGTCGACCGGCGACCGCAAGAAGATGGCCGTGCTGCGCCACGGCGGGCGGGAGGCCATCACCCATTATGAGACCAGGGCTATATTCGGTCCGACCGAAAAGCCGCTTGCCGCGCGGGTGTCCTGTCGGCTGGAAACCGGGCGGACCCATCAGATCAGGGTGCATCTGGCCCACAAGGGCGCGCCCTGTCTGGGCGACCCGGCCTATGGCTCCGGTCCGCCGTCCCCGGCGGTCCGCGCCGCCATCGCCGATGCCGGTCTCGCCCGCCAGGCGCTGCACGCGGCGGTGCTGGGTTTTCGCCATCCGGTTACGGGAGAAGCGTTGCGGTTCGAGACCACGCCTCCATCCGACATGGCGCACCTGGAAACCGCGCTCGCCGCCCTTTAGGGTCGACAATCAGAAAAGCTGGGTGCGGGTTAAAAAAGCTTAAGGCGGGCAGGTCTTAAACCCGGCGCAACGAACGCTTATCTGGAGCGTTCTGAAAGCGGGTAATCCGCGAATGCGGTGAGAACCACCCGTAAAGGGGAATTTCATCATGGCCGCCGCAAACGCTCTGTCGGTGATGTCGCCTGACGGCGGTCTCTCCCGCTACCTGACCGAAATCCGCAAATTCCCCATGCTGGCCAAGGATGAGGAATTCATGCTGGCCAAGCGCTGGCGCGAGCATGAAGATCCCGCCGCCGCCCATCGGCTGGTAACGTCGCACCTGCGCCTGGTGGCCAAGATCGCCATGGGCTATCGCGGCTATGGCCTGCCGATCGGCGAGGTGATCTCCGAGGGCAATGTCGGCCTGATGCAGGCGGTGAAGAAGTTCGAGCCCGACAAGGGCTTCCGCT
>JAYTXV010000318.1:0-2702 GCA_043742805.1 Caulobacteraceae bacterium
CGTTCCGCCGGCATTGGTGGAGATCAGGCCGCCGATCGTGGCCGAGCCTTCGGAGGCCAGATCCAGCGGGAACCGCCGCCCCACGGCCAGGGCGGCGGCGTGGGCCGCGGCCAGGGTGACGCCAGCCTCCACGACCATGACATCGTCCAGTCGGTCGACATCGCGCACGGCCCGCAGCCGATCGGTCGACAGCAGGATCTCGCCCTGCGGAATCTGTCCGCCCACCAGGCCGGTGTTGCCGCCCTGGGGCGTCACGGCCACGCCCGATCCGGCGCAAATCGCGATCACTGCCGCCACCTGGGCGGTATCGGCCGGCAGGACCAGCAGCGGGGTGGTTCCGCGCCAACGGTCACGCCATTCCACCAGCTTGGGTGCGAGGCGGTCTGGATCGTCGCTCCAACCGTCCGGACCCAGGACGGCCTTGAGGCGGTCAAGGAACTCTGGGGAAACTTTCGCGGTCATATCGCAACCCTATGAGGCACAAGGCCAGCCGTCATCCCACATGGCCTGCGGCCCTGCGCAGCCGGTCATTGATGGCCTCGCCCAGACCCGCCTCCGGAATGGGCGCCACCGCTATGGCCGTGGGGTTGGTGCGGTCGGCGGCGCGCAGCAGGGCGAACAGATTGGCCGCCGCCCGGGTGAGATCGCCGGCCGGGCTGAGGTTGAAGACGCCGGGGCCTTCAGGGCCCGCGCCGAAGGCGAGAAAGGCTTCCCCGGCCAGAGGAAAGGCCGCATCCAGCCGAACGGGGGCCGCCGGCGCATAGTGGCGGGTCATGCGGCCCGGGGATCGACCGGCGTCGGCCTCTGCCTCGGCCAGGTGGCCTATGAGCGCTTCGATCTCGACCCTGGTCACCGAGCCGGGACGCAGAAGACGGGGCGGACCATCCAGCAGCGCCACCACCGTCGACTCCAGGCCCACGACGCAGGGGCCACCGTCCAGCGCCGCCGCCGCGAAGGCGCCGGTCTCTTCGATCGCGTCGTCAAAGGTCGTGGGGCTGGGACGGCCGGAGCGATTGGCGGAGGGCGCGACCAGGGGGCGACCAAACGCCCGCAACAGCGCCTGGGCGACAGGATGAGCCGGCGCCCTGACCGCCACGGTGTCCAGGCCCGCGCGGGCAAGGTCACAGACCACGGAAGGATCGCCCAGCGGAGCCACGATCGTCAGGGGCCCCGGCCAGAAAGCCCCGACCAGCCGGAGGGCCCGGTCATCCAGGCGGGCGAACGTCCTGGCCTGATCCAGGCCCGTCACATGGGCGATCAGCGGATTGAACCGGGGTCGGCCCTTGGCGGCGAAAATGCGCGCCACGGCGGCGGGCTCGGCCGCATCTCCCGCCAGGCCATAGACGGTCTCGGTAGGCATGATCAACAGACCGCCTTCAGCCAAGACCGCCGCCCCGGCTCGGACGTCGGCGGCGATCGCGCTCAGGGCGTCCCGCGGGCGGTCAGGGCAACCGACGCCGTTACGGCGGCGGGTATGGCGTCGGCGGGCTTCCATTCATCCTGACCGACACCGAAGGCGAGGCGATTGATGGCCACCGCGCCGGCCTGGCCTGGGACCCGTTGACGGCGAGCCTCAAGGGCGAGGTCGCAGGCTTGACGACACCGCGAAGGGTCAGGACGCCGGTTCATGGAGCCGGGGACCGCAGGAAGGGAACCATGCGGCCCATCACGCCATCCTTAAGCAGAAAAAAGTGCCGAAGCGCGGCGCCCACATGCAGCACGATCAGGGCGTAGGCCAGCAGCGCCAAAAGGCTGTGGACGGTGATGAACGAGTCGTGGGCCTGCTTCATCTGAGCCGGCGGCAGGCTGGCTAAAGGCGCGATCGCCGGCCAATGGACAAGACCGAACAGCATGATCGGCCTGGATCGGATCATCACGCTGGCGGACGACAGAGCCCACCCACTGAGCGGCATGCCGATCATGACCACATAAAATAACAAATAGACCAAGCCGGCCGCCATACGCTGCCAGCCCTCCACGGGATCCGGCAAGGCCGGGGGCGGCGAGGCCAGACGCCACGCGAGACGCGTGAGGCTCAGCAAAAGCACGGTTATGCCGATCGATTTGTGCAGTTGGATCGGAGGTGTCTTCGGTAGCCCGGTCAAGCCGTTGAAATACCAGGCCAGGCCGATGTTGGTGACGATCAGGGCCGCGATCAGCCAATGCAGGCTCATCGCCACTCCGTTGTATCGGCTTTGCGATCGGGAGGGGCGAAGCGACGCCATGAAGTGAACCCTCTGGACGATGCGCGGCGATATCACGCCCTGGCTTATCGCGGACCCCTAAATTGTTCTAGATAGGCCTCGCCGACAAGACCAAGACCCTAAGGATCGTTCATGAGCTACAAAGCCCCCGTTCGCGACCTGCAGTTTTCCCTGATGGAGGCGGCGGAGTTCGCCCGGCTTGAGGCGGCCTTCCCGGCGGCCGACGCCGAGACGGTGGCGGCGGTTCTTGAAGCGGCGGGCTCGTTTTCGGCGGATGTGCTGGCGCCCCTCAACAGGCCCGGCGATGTCGCCGGCGCGCGGTTTGAGAATGGCCAGGTCCGCGCCGCGCCGGGCTTTGCGGCGGCCTACAAGGGTTTCGCCGAGGGGGGCTGGAACGGCCTTTCCGCCGATCCGCGGTTTGGCGGACAGGGCCTGCCCAAGGCGCTGGAAATCGCCGTCTTCGAGATGATCCAGGCCTCCAACATGGCTTTCGGCCTG
>JAYTXV010000319.1:0-1736 GCA_043742805.1 Caulobacteraceae bacterium
GCTCGCGCCTGGGATGAAGGCCGATATCAATGTGATCGACTTCGACCGCCTGGCCTTGCACGCGCCCCGCATGGTCCGGGACCTGCCGTCGAACGGCCGGCGCCTGACCCAGGACGCCGATGGCTATGTGGCCACCATCGTCAGCGGCGAGGTGATCATGCGCGGCGGCGTGCCCACTGGCGCCCTGCCCGGCCGGATGGTGGAACGCTCGGCCATGGCTCCCCAACTGCTCGCGGCGGAGTAGACGACTCCTCTCGGGAGAGGCCTTGATGTCTGTAGTCGCTATTGGCCGCGTCTTCTTCCGCGCGGACGATCCCGAAGCCGTTTAGGCATGGCGTGAACAGCACCTGGGCGTAGAGGTCGATTACGCACGTCCTTGGGCGCCGGCCAATGTCGGTTGATCCTCAATCAATACCTGCCAAGTCAGAGGATGATCGACCGTTTCGTGGCCGCGGTCGATACGATTGCGGTGATTGATCACGTCACGTCCGACATTGACAAATTGCAATATATTGGCCATTATTTGGAAGCTCGTCCCCCTCCAAATGACCGAGCCGCACCGTATTAACGGTGGGTTTACGGTGGAAATGAGCTGGGCCATGGCGATATTGCCCCGGCGCCCTCATTACCATATCGATTTCGTGGCGGGTCGCCGCTAGGGTCTGGACTATTGCTGGAAGAGCCGCGTCGGGACCCGAAGCGGACCACCGGGAGAAAAACGCCATGCTGGACAAGGTTGACCTATTGGAGACGTTCCGCGTCGAGGTCCGCGACTGGCTGGAGGCCAATGTCCCCGCCTCTCTGCGCGGCGATCCAGAGAAGGTCGTCGAAGCCTTCATGGGCGGCGAGAAGCCGACCGGCGATTTCGACCTTTGGCGCCGGCGGATGGGCGAAAAAGGCTGGGGCGCGCCGACCTGGCCCAGGGCCTATGGCGGCGGGGGGCTGAGCCCGGCCGAGGCTCGCGTCCTGGCCCAGGGGATGGCGGCCATGGGTGTGGCCAATCCGATCATCGGCATGGGAACCAGCATGTTTGGTCCGACCCTGCTGGAATACGGGACCGAGGAGCAAAAGCAGCGCCACATCCCACCGATCGTGCGTGGCGAGATTCGCTGGTGCCAGGGCTATTCGGAACCCGGCGCCGGATCGGACCTCGCGGCCCTGCAGACCAAGCTCGAGGACGCCGGCGACCACTGGACCGTCAACGGCCAGAAGATCTGGACCTCCGGCGCCCAGTGGGCCGACTGGTGCTTCTGCCTGGTGCGCACCGACACCCGCAAGAAGCACGAAGGTATCTCATTCGTGATGATCGACATGCGCCAACCGGGTGTCGAGACCCGCCCGATCACGCTGATCGCCGGCAAGTCGCCGTTCTGCGAGACCTTCTTCACCGACGCCCGGGTCGAAAAGAACGACATGATCGGGCCGCTGAACGGTGGCTGGACCATCGGCAAGCGCCTGCTGCAACACGAACGTGGCGGCCAGGGCGGCAATCGGATGATCAGCGGCGGGCCGACTCTGCCCGAACTGATGGTGTCCCACTGGGGCGAGTCCGAAGGCGGCGAGGACACGCGCACCCGGATGGTCGCAAATCTGGTCGACGCCCGCGCCCATCAGTTGACGGTCGAGAGGGCGGCGACCGAGGCGCGCGGCAATCAGAACCCCGGCGCCACCACATCGATCATGAAGAACTCGGTGACCCGCATCGCCCAGGAAAAGGCCGAGCTGACCCTGGAACT
>JAYTXV010000320.1:0-10027 GCA_043742805.1 Caulobacteraceae bacterium
CGACGGCGCCATCTGGCTGAACGCCGAGATGCGCTCGCCCTATGACTACTGGCAGTTCTGGCGCAACACCGAGGACGCCGACGTCGGCCGGTTCCTGAAGCTGTTCACCGAACTGCCGCTGGACGAGATCGCGCGCCTGGAAGCTCTGGGCGGGGCCGAGATCAACGAGGCCAAGAAGGTGCTGGCCAGCGAAGCGACCACGATGCTGCACGGGCGGGAGGCGGCGGAGACGGCGGCCGGCGCGGCGCGCGCGGCCTTCGAGCAAGGCCAGCTCTCCAGCGACCTGCCGACCATCGAGGTCGGCGCGGCGGATCTGGCCGCGATGTCGAACACCGCCCTGATGGTGGCCGCAGGCTTCGCCAGTTCGAACGGCGACGCCCGCCGCCAGATCGCCGGCGGCGCGTTCCGGATCGACGGGGTGAAGGTAGCCGACCCCGGCGCCCTGGTGACGCTGTCGGGCGCGGAGGCTGAACTGCGCAAGGGCAATGCCCGTAAACGTCTCGTCGTGACCTGAGGAACCCAAACCATGACCATCGACCTGAAGGCCGGCGATCCGGCGCCCGATTTCGACATGCCGACCGACGGTGGCGGCCGCGTCTCCCTTGCCGACCTCAAGAGCAAGGCGTTGGTGCTGTATTTCTATCCGAAGGACGACACCAGCGGCTGCACCAACGAGGCCAAGGGCTTCACCGAGGCGGCGGCCGACTTCGCCAAGACCGGCGCCGTGGTGGTGGGGGTGTCGAAGGACTCGGTGAAGAGCCACGACAAGTTCAAGGCCAAATATGAACTGAACCTGACCCTGGGCTCCGATCCCGAGGGCGCGGTGCTGGAGGCCTATGGGGTGTGGGTGCAGAAGAGCATGTATGGCCGCGAATATATGGGCATCGAACGCGCGACGTTCCTGATTGGGCCGGACGGCAGGATCGCCCGGGTGTGGCGCAAGGTCAGGGTCCCGGGCCATGTGGCCGAGGTGCTGGCGGCGGCGAAGGGGCTCTGAGGCCGCTCATCGATCGGATTTCACCGTAAATCGACCGTAAATACGGTGCGTCTTGCGTTTGAAGGCCGGGTGTGGCGCGGAGGAGGAGGGAACGGAAGACACAGACAAAATAATTGCATATTGCAATTATTAAGTCAAGCCTGAATGACCTTCACGCCGCCGCGCGCCGTTTCACGTCTTCCAGGATCGAGATCACCTCTTCGGCTTCCTAGTCCGGGAAGACGCCGGCGACACCCGATGGGTGGAAGTCGGTCAGCAAGGCATCGCGCCTCGACCGCGCGGCGGCTGGATTTGGCCAAGGCCCCGGTTGATTTTCCCGACCGATCAGGCTGGAATGTCCCCAGGCCACCGCCCCCGCGCGGATGGGCTGGAGGAACCCGATGGACCTGATGACGCAAGATGCCCCGATGGCCGACGCCAGAGGCGGGGACAGCGAACACTTCGACGTGCTGATCGTCGGGGCCGGCATCTCCGGCATCGCCAGCGCCCACCACCTGCGGGCCCAGAATCCGGGGACGAGCTTCGTGGTGCTCGAAGCCCTGGAGTCGTTCGGCGGCACCTGGCTCAGCCACAGGTTTCCGGGCATCCGCTCCGACAGCGACCTCTATACCTTCGGCTATCGCTTCAAGCCGTGGGTCGGGCCGCCGATCGCCCTGGCCGGCGAGATCCGCAACTATATGGGCGACGTGATCGAGGAGAGCGAGCTGGGCGGCCACATCCGCTATGGCCACAAGGTGCGGCAGGCTTCGTGGTCGGGCGCCGACAACCTGTGGACCCTGGTCGCCGAGGGACCCGACGGGCGAGAGGCCCGCTTCACCACCGGGTTTCTGTGGATGTGCCAGGGCTATTACCGGCACCACGAGGGTTACACCCCCGCGTGGCAGGGGATGGAGACGTTCAAGGGCGTGATCGCCCACCCCGAAAACTGGCCGGCGGATCTCGACTATGCCGGCAAGCGGGTGGTCATCATCGGCTCGGGGGCCACGGCGGCGACCATGGCCCCGGCGATGGCCGGCAAGGCGGCCCATGTCACCGTGCTGCAGCGGTCGCCGACCTATTTCATCGCTCAGCCCAACCAGAACGATTTCATGGAGATGCTGAGGCCCCTCGGGCTGGACGCGCACCTGGTGCACGAGATCGTGCGGCGAAAAGTGGTGGTGGACTTCGACGAAGTCACCCGCCGCTGCTTCGAGGAGCCCGAGGTGGTGGTCGCCGAACTGCTGGCGGGCATCGAGGCCTATATCGGCCCCGAGGAAGTGAAGAAGCACTTCACCCCCACCTACCTGCCGTGGCGCCAGCGCATCGCCGTCCTGCCCGACGGCGACATGATGGAGGAGATCAAGAAGGGCCGGGTCGGCATGGTCACCGGCCACATCGACCGCTTCGTCCCCGAGGGCGTCCTGCTGAAGTCAGGCGAGGTGGTGGAGGCCGACGTCATCGCCACGGCCACCGGCTTCAACCTCAGCGTGCTCGGCGACATCGCCTTCAGTATCGACGGCAAGCCGCTGGCTTTCCACGAAACGGTCACCTACCGCGGCACGATGTTCACCGGCGTGCCCAACATGGCCTGGGTGTTCGGCTATTTCCGCAACAGCTGGACGTTGCGCTCCGAGCTGGTCGCCGACCTGGTGTGCCGGCTGCTGCGCCACATGAACGAGAAGGGCGCGCGCCGTGTCGAGGTGGGTCTGAGGCGGGAGGACCATAACATGCCGCTCGGCCCGTTCATCGACCCGGAGAACTTCAACGCCGGCTATCTGATGCGCGGCCTGGCGCTGCTGCCCCAGCGCGGCGACAAACCCGAATGGCGCCACACGCAGGATTATTGGTGGGAAAAAGACGTCTTTCCAGCGATCGACCTGGACGGGGAGGAGTTTCGCTACGGGTGAAGTCAGGCGGCGGACGCCCCTTCGTCGCGCGTGACGCCTACGCGCTGGGCGAGTGACGCGCCCATGAAGGCGTCCAGGTCACCATCGAGCACGCCGGACGTGTCGGAGGTTTCGACGTTGGTGCGCAGGTCCTTGACCATCTGGTAGGGCTGCAGGACGTAGGAGCGGATCTGGTGGCCCCAGCCGATGTCGGTCTTGTTGTCTTCCACCGCCTGAGCGGCCGCTTCACGCCGCTGGAGTTCGGCTTCGTAGAGTCGGGCGCGTAGCATCTTCCAGGCCTGGTCGCGGTTCTGGTGCTGTGAGCGCTGGTTCTGGCAGGCCACGGCGATGCCGGTCGGGATGTGGGTCAAGCGCACCGCGGAGTCGGTCTTATTGACGTGCTGGCCACCCGAGCCGCTGGCGCGGTAGGTGTCGATGCGCACGTCGGCCGGATTGATGTCGATCTCGATCTTGTCGTCGACCACCGGATAGACCCAGATCGAGGCGAAGCTGGTGTGGCGCTTGGCGGCGGCGTCGAACGGCGAAATTCGCACCAGGCGATGCACGCCGGCCTCGGTCTTCAGCCAGCCGTAGGCGTTGGTTCCACTGATCTTCAGGGTGGCCGACTTGATACCGACCTGCTCGCCGTCGGTCTCCTCGATCATCTCGATGACCATGTCGTGGGCGTTGGCCCAGCGGGTGTACATGCGCAGCAGCATGGCCGCCCAGTCGGTCGACTCGGTGCCGCCGGCCCCGGAATTGACCTCGAGATAGGCGTCGGCGCCGTCAGCTTCGCCCGACAGCAGCGCCTCGAGTTCGGCCTTGGCCGCGAAGGCCTTCAGAGCGGCAAGCTGGGTGGCAACGTCGTCTAGCGAAGCGCCATCCCCCTCGGCCTGGGCCATTTCGGCGAATTCCACGGCGTCGCTGAGTTCGGTCTCCAGGCGCCGCACCGCATCCACCTGAGCGGCCAGGTGAGTGCGCTCGCGCATCAGCGTCTGGGCGGCGTCGGCGTCGTTCCAGAACGCCGGGTGCTCGACCCGGGCGTTATATTCGTCCAGTCGCCTTAGGGCTGGTTCCCAGTCAAAGACGCCTCCGGAGCAGCCCGATGGACTGTTCGATATCGGTCGCCATCGATTCGATGTCCGCACGCATGAGCATTCGCCTCGCTGGGTTGGCGTAAAGGGATCTGGCGCGCGCCGGATAGCGCGACGCGGGTCAAAAGACAATTGTCAGTAATTGTGTCTCAGTAGAGACCGCCCAGATCGTCCGGCGTTTTGGGCGGCTTTAGCGCCTTGGCCGGGGCGCCGGGTCCGGCGGGCGCCGGCGCGGGCGGCGAGGCCGGCGAGATGGCGAAGGGGTCACGGGCGGCGCGTTGAGCGGCGTCCGGCGAGACCACGATCCTGGGCTCGGTTCCCGGCCGGAAGGCCTCGCGGTTGGGACCGACCTGGGCGAACTTGGTGTTGGGGGGCGCCTTGAACTCAATCGGCGTCGAGCCCTTCACGGCCTCACGCATGAATTCGATGAACACCGGCAGAGCCGCCACGGCGCCGGTCTCGCCCTTGCCCAGGGACCGGTTGTCGTCGAAGCCGATGAACACACCCACGACGATCCGCGGATCGAAACCCATGAACCAGGCGCTGCGGAAGTCGTTGGTCGTACCCGTCTTGCCGCCGACCGGACGCTGCAGCGCCGCGTGGGCGGCGGCGGCGGTGCCGCGCAGGGCGACACCTTCCAGCATGGTGTCGATCTGATAGGCCGTGATCGGGTCGATCAACTGGGTCCCGTCGGGTTGCGGATCGGGTCCGTCGTCGCCGGAGAAACTAGCCGTGCAATCGCGGCATTGCCGTTGGTCGGCGCGATAGAGCAGATCGCCGCTACGGTTCTCCACCAGCTCGATCAGGTGCGGCGTGACCTTGCGGCCGCCGTTGACCAGAGCCGCGTAGGCGCCGGTCATGCGGTAGGGCGTGGTCTCTCCCGCGCCCAGGGCCATGGCCAGGACGGGGTCCATCTTATCAACGATACCGAACTGCTGGGCCGTCGCGGCGATCTTGCGCATGCCGACCTGCAGGGCGATCCGCACCGTCATGGTGTTCAGCGACAGCTCCAGGCCACGGCGAAAGATCAACGGGCCGTGGAAGCCGTGTTCGTAATTTTCCGGGCGCCAGGTCTCGCCGCCGAAGCCAGGCAGGGAGATCGGCGCGTCGGTGACGATGCTGGCCGGGGTGAACTGGCCGGTCTCCAGCGCGGTGGCGTAGACAAAGGGTTTGAACGACGACCCCGGCTGGCGATAGGCCTGGGTGGCGCGGTTGAACTTGGACAGCGAGAAGCTGTAGCCGCCGACCATAGCCAGGACCCGACCGCTGTTGGGCTCCATGGCCACCAGAGCGCCGTTGACGATCGGCGCCTGTCGCAGACGAAAGCCGCCGGCGTCGTCGGGCTCGACGAACACCAGATCGTCCACGGCCAGACCCTTGCCGGCCCGCGCCCAGGCGACATCCGAGCCGACGATCTCGCCAACGGTGTTGTCGACGGCGGTCTGCACGCGCACCCGCCCGCCCGACGCCTCCAGCACCAGGGCCGCCATCCACTTTCTGCGTTCGGCCGGCGGGGCGTGTTCCATGGTGGCCTTTTGCCAGCCCGGCGTATTGGCGACATGACCCCAGGCCCCGCGCCAGCCGTGCCGGCGATCGTAGGTCTCGAGGCCGTCCATCAGCGCGATGCGCGCCGCCGTCTGAAGCCGGGAATCCAGAGTGGTGCGGACATAGTAGCCACCCTGGGTCAGGTCACTTCCCACCGATTTGATCTGCAGCGCCTGTCGCCGGGCCTCGTCGACGAAATAGTCGGCGTCACGATATCTGGCCCGCGCCGGGGCGGCCTCGATGGTCAGATCCTCCTTCATCGCCGCCCCGGCCTCGGCGCGGGTGACCCAACCCAGATCGGCCATGGTCGACAGGATCATGTTGCGGCGCCGGATCGCCGCCGCCTTGTGGGTGGAGGGCTGATAGTTGTCCGGCCCCTTGGGCAGAGCCGCGAGAAAGGCGCACTGGGCCAGGGTCAGGTCCGAAAGCGACTTGCCGAAATAGTTGTAGGCGGCCGCGCCGACGCCGTAGGAGCGATAGCCAAGCCAGATTTCGTTCAGATAGAGTTCGAGGATCTGGGGCTTGGACAGCGTCTCCTCGAGCCGGGTGGCAAGCAGCGCTTCCTTCAGCTTGCGACCGACCGAGACCTTGTTGGAAAGCAGGACGTTCTTGGCCACCTGCTGGGTAATCGTCGAGCCGCCCTCGGGCCGGCGGCCCTGGAGAATGTTGAACACATCCTTGAACATGGCCCGCGAAAGTCCACTCACGTCCACGCCACCATGCGTGAAGAAATTGTGATCCTCGGCGGCCAGGAACGCCAGCGGCAGGCGACGCGGCATCTGATCGTAGGGCACGAAGATCCGGCGGACCTTGGAAAACTCGCCGATCAAGGTGCCATCCCAGGCATAGACCCGCGTGGCGGTGGGTGGGTGATAGTCGGCGAGCTCGGCGGCGCTGGGAAGCTGGCGAAACAGGATCGCCGCATAGATGCTCACCGACAGGGCCGACACGGCCACCGCGCAAAGGGCGGCTATGCCCACCGGCTTGATCCAACGACCCTGAAACTGCAAAACCGGCGGACCTCCGTGGAGCACACGCCCCGATCAATAGTCCTCTAGCAACCTTACCCGCGCGCGCCAACGCGCGGCCGGCTAGTCGGCCGCCAGCCGCGTTCCTCCCAGGAAATAGGCGTCGATGGCTTCCGCTACGCCAGCCATCAGCTGTTGGCGCTGGGCCGGGTCGGTCAGCCGCATCTCGTCGGAAGGATTGGTGATGAAACCCATCTCCATGAGCACCGCCGGAACGTCCGGAGCCAAGAGCACGAAATACCCGGCATCCCTATGGCTGCGCGGGAGCAGGTTCACCTTGTCGCTGATATGGTCGATGAGAATACTGGCGAACTGGGACGAGCGATTGCGGGTGCTTCTCTGAGTCAAGTCCAGCAGGATTTGCCGTATGCCAGGGTCCGACCGACGGTCTCCACTGTTGGAAAACCATTCGTGTGGTCCAAGGACATTGTTTACCCGCTTCTGGCCACTGTCCGAGAGCGTATAGATACTGGCCCCGTGCGGCGTGGGATCCGACCCAGCCGAGTCGGCGTGCAGCGAAATGAACAGGTCGGCGCCGGCTTTGCGGGCGATCTGCACCCGGGCTTCCAACGGAATAAAGACGTCGGTGGCGCGCGTCAGCACCACGCGGTAGCGGCCGCTGTTCTCAAGACACCTTTTCAGGGCCAGGGCCGCGGCGAGGGTGATGTCTTTTTCATTGCGCACCAGACTCCGCGCGCCCGGATCATGGCCGCCGTGGCCGGCGTCGATGACGATCACCTTCTGAACCGGTTTCTGAACGCGGCTCGCCGCCGATCGGATCGATGACGCGCGGCTGATGGCGACGGGGCGGGGCGCCGGCGAATCAGCACGGGCGATGCCCGGACGCACGAAACCCGGCGCGTCCGGGACTTGCGCGGTCGGAGTCGGGCCGTCCTGAGCCAAGAGCTTCGAATCCACATCCGAAGGCTTGGCAGGGCCCGCGAGAAGCAGCGTGCCGGGACTGGCGTGGAAGGCGGTCGACATCCTGGCGATAGGCGAGGCGACGCCCGCGGACAGCAGCCGAGGGGCGATGCTCGCCCCGGCCGGTGGATCGTCCTTCGGCGTTTCGGTCTTGACGTCGATCACATAGCGCCAGGGTCCGCCGTCGGCCCCCGGCGGGATCAGGAACCGGTGCGCCATCACCGCGCCGGGCGCCACGTTCAGAACCAGCCGCGCTCCGTTTCCGTCATCGCGGAGGCTCCAATCGGTCACCAGGCCGCGTCCCTGCCCCTGCATGGCGCTGGCCGACAGGATCGACGGCAGATAGACGACAAGACGGCTCTTGCTGCTTTCGCCTATCAGGAGCTTGCCGGTGATCGCCGCGTCCAGATCCAGAACCACCCGGGTCGCGGACGCGTCACCGCCCAGACGTACGCCGATCAGACCGATCGCGGCCGGCCGAGACGCCGTCGCGGCGATGGCGCCCGAGGCGGCGAACAACAGCCCCGCGAGCCACGCCCGCCGCCAAAGCGTCTTGAAAAAGGTCGGCCAGGGGGCGCGCATTCGCCTTGGGCTTCCATTCTTGTGGGTTCAGACGGCCATATGGCGCGGTTCTCGTAGCCAAACGGTTAAGGCCGGGCGGAGCGGGGCGATGCGAAACGCGCGGCTTTCTTTTCGCTCCGTGTTCGCATAAAGTTACAAAGTGCTCGCGCTGAATTTCCGACGCCGTTATGGCGTGGACGCGTCATTCTAAACGCGACTCCCATTCCGCGAGCGCGACCTTGAGAACAACCATGGGCAGCGCCGCCACCGCTCCGATTTTGACCACGATCGCAGTCGCTTTCAGCGGCCGCGCGGTTGAAGACGTCTCGTGCGTGCGCGCCCTCAGCCGGCGCCCGGATCCTGAATCCGCTTGGCGCCCCGGAGATCGTCTAAATGTCGAAGAAAATGCTGATCGACGCCGCCCACCCGGAAGAAACCCGGGTCGTCGTTCTGAACGGAAATCGGGTTGAAGATTTTGATTTCGAAAGCCGCGCGAAGAAACAGCTCCGCGGCAATATCTATCTGGCCAAGGTTACACGGGTAGAGCCCAGCCTGCAGGCGGCGTTCGTCGAATACGGGGGCAATCGCCACGGTTTCCTGGCCTTCAACGAAATCCACCCCGACTATTACCAGATACCCCACGCCGATCGCGAAGCGCTGCTGCGTGAAGCGGAAGCCGATGATGACGACCACCTGCCCGCTCCGCAGGCGATCCTCGGCGAGGACGGCGCCGAGGAACCCAGCGGCGATGATGATGACGAAGTCGATGAAGAGGTCGCCCGCCGCCGCCGCCGTCTGATGCGGCGTTACAAGATCCAGGAAGTGATCAAGCGTCGGCAGATCATGCTGATCCAGGTGGTCAAGGAAGAGCGCGGCAACAAAGGCGCCGCCCTGACCACCTATCTGTCGCTGGCCGGCCGCTACTGCGTGTTGATGCCCAATACCGATCGCGGCGGTGGCATCAGCCGCAAGATCACCGCCGTTCCCGATCGCAAGCGACTGCGGACCATCGTTTCGGACTTCGACGTTCCCGAAGGCATGGGCCTGATCGTGCGCACGGCCGGCGCCAAGCGCACCAGGGCCGAGATCAAGCGCGACTACGAATATCTGTCACGCGCCTGGACCAATATCCGCGACACCACTCTGCATTCGGTGGCGCCGGCGCTGATCTATGAGGAAGAGGACCTGGTCAAACGCGCCATCCGCGACCTCTATGACAAGGACCTGGAAGGAATCTGGGTAGAGGGCGAGGCCGGCTTCCGCGAGGCGCGCGAGTTCATGCGCATGCTGATGCCGTCACAGGCCAAGAAGATCAATTACTACCGCGGCGCGGCGCCGCTGTTCGTCGCCCACAAGATCGAGGACCATCTCGCTCAGATCTATTCGCCGACCGTGCCCCTGCGCTCGGGAGGCTATCTGGTGATCAACCAAACCGAGGCCTTGGTCGCCGTTGACGTCAACTCCGGCCGCGCGACCCGAGAAAGAAATATCGAGGCCACCGCCCTCAAGACCAATATCGAAGCCGCCGAGGAAACCGCCCGGCAGCTGCGCCTGCGCGACCTGGCCGGGTTGGTGATCATCGATTTCATCGACATGGATGAGCCCAAGAACAACCGGGCCGTCGAGAAGGTGCTGAAGGACGCCCTGGCCCACGACCGGGCCCGAATCCAGATGGGGAGGATATCGTCGTTCGGCCTGATGGAGATCAGTCGCCAGCGGCGCAGGACCGGGATTCTGGAGGGCACGACCCACGTCTGCCCCCATTGCGGTGGCGCCGGCCGTGTTCGCTCGGTCGAATCCAGCGCTCTGGCGGCGCTTCGCGCGGTCGAGATGGAGGCGCTGAGTGGCGGCGGCGAGGTCATCGTCCGCGTGCCCAGGGATGTCGGACTTTATATCCTCAACAACAAGCGCGAGTACCTGACCCGCCTGCTTCGCAGCCACGGCCTGTTTGTCAGCGTGGTGATCGATGAGGCGCTGGCCCACGCCGACCACGCCATCGAACGCACATCCAGCGTG
>JAYTXV010000321.1:0-7600 GCA_043742805.1 Caulobacteraceae bacterium
CTAAGACCGGCCGTCGCCCGGCTGTTCAAACAACATCAGGGAAAACCGAATGGAAACGCAGGACCAGTACGACCGGATCAAGGAGCGGTTCGCAGAAGCTCGGGATCTGCGGTTGAAATACCGGCCCGAGGGTACCTCCCAATACACCTCGGAGCTGACAGGCGATCTGGCCAAATATGAAATCGACCCCCATGCCCATGACGGCGGGGATCGGGCGCCGATCAGCGATACGGTGGAGTGCCTGTTCATCGGCGGTGGTTTCTCGGCGCTGCTGACTGCGGCGCGGCTTCGCGAACGTGGGGTGAAGAGCATCCGGATCGTTGAGCGCGGCGCGGATGTCGGCGGAACTTGGTACTGGAACCGCTACCCTGGCGCGGCCTGCGACGTGCCGGCCTACGACTATCTGCCGCTGCTCGACGAGATGGGCCATGTGCCCTCGCGGCTCTACGCCAAGGGGCCGGAGATTTTTGCCCACTGCCAAGCGATCGCCCAACACTATGATCTCTACGACCTGGCGGTGTTCCGCACGACCGTCATCTCCACCACCTGGGATGAGACCGAAAAGCTGTGGCGCATCGGCACCGATCGCGGAGATATCATGAAGGCGAGGTTCGTGATCTGCGCCAACGGCACACTCTCCAAGCCCAAGCTGTCAAAGATCGCCGGCATGGAAAGCTTCGCCGGTCATTCATTCCACTCTTCGCGCTGGGATTATGGCTACACTGGCGCGGATCTATCCGGCCTCGCGGACAAGGTGGTGGGCATCATCGGCACCGGCGCCTCGGCCGTGCAGGTGATACCGCGCCTCGCCCGGGCGGCGAAGGAACTCTACGTCTTCCAGCGCACCCCTTCATCGATCGACTTCCGCAACGACCGGCCCACGGATCCCGAATGGGTGGCCAAGCTAAAGCCCGGCTGGCAGGCGGCCCGGCGCGAGAAGAACCTGCGCGGTCGCGAACAGGACCTGGCGAAGAAGGCGGAACTGGCGGCCCTTTCGCGCGAGGAAAAGGTCCGCCGACAGGAGAACGACAACATCGACTACATGATGCGCATCCACCGGCGCATCGAGGAGGTCGTCGAGGACAAGGCCACCGCCGAGGCCTTGAAGCCCTGGTACATGTTCATGTGCAAGAGGCCGTGTTTCGACGATGAATACCTGCCCGCTTATAATCGCCCCAACGTCCATCTGGTCGACACCCAGGGCAAGGGGATCACCGAAATCACCGAGCGCGGCCCGGTGTTCGAGGGCCACGAATATCCCCTCGACGTGCTGATCTACGCCACCGGCTTCGAGGTGCAGAAGACCGGCATCTACAATGAGATTCGGGGCCGGGACGGGCGGGAGATCAACGACACCTATCGTGACGGCATGCGCACCCTGTTCGGGGTGCACACCCATGGCTATCCAAACCTGTTCATCATGGGCGGCTATCAGGCCTCGTTCCAGTTCAACCTGACGTTCATGCTGCAGACCCAGGGCGACCATATCGCCGAATGCATCCGTCACACGCGCGAAGGCGGCCACCAGGAGATCGACGTGTCGCACGCCTCGGAGGAATGGTGGGTTCAGGAGGTTATAGCCCATCGCGGCAAGACCAGCCGCAACACCGATTGCACTCCTGGCTATTACAACTTCGAGGGCGAGTTCAACCGCCGCCAGGACGGCAACTACAACGGCGGCTTCAAACAGTATTTCGAGCATCTGACTGCCGCTCGCGATCGGATGGACGCGCATTTCACCTTCGCCTGAGGGGCACGGTTTATAGCAAGTTGGGCGATCAGCTTTATAAGCAACCCACGCCACACCTAAAGGACATGATTGCCCGCCGGGCTCGGCGGGCAATGGCGCCTTGTGTCCCGTTCAGACCGGCCCGAACGCCGCCATGAACGTTTTCACGGCGGCGGCGACTTCAGCGTCGATCTCGGCGTCTGTCGGTTCGGGGCCGAAATTACACAGGCGAGCCTTGAACAGCCGATGCTGGCAGAGGCCGACGAACTGGTGCGCCGCGATTTCCGGGTCGCAGGGTCGAAGCAGGCCCGCGTTCACCGCTCCCTGGATATAGTCGGTCAAACGCCGCACCCCGCGCATGGGTCCGGCTTCGTAGAACGCCCGGCCAATTTCCGGAGCTCTCCCCGCCTCCGATGCGATCAGCGTGAAATTCCGCAGGCCAAAACCCGTGGTCACGACCGTCAGCAGCGTATGCCCCAGCCCGGTCAGCACCGCGTGCGCATCGGCCTCCTGAGAGATCATCTCGTCCATCGCGTCCTGTATCCAGGCGCAATGGCGATCCACGTGGGCGAGGAATATCTCCTCCTTGCTCTTGAAGTAGTTGTAGAGCGTGCCCTTCGAGCCGCCGACGCGCGCGGCGATCACCGACATCGACGCGGCCGAATAGCCCACTTCCATGAACACCTCGGCCGCAACGTCGAGGATGGCCTCGCGGCGGCTGTCGCGGTCGATGCGCGGCTTGGCGTCCACTGTCGGGTTCCTTGGTTGAATTGACCTTGACGCTATCATGACCGTACAGTACGGTCAAATTCAGTCTGGAGACCGTCCATGAACAGGAGCGCCTTGCCGCTCGCGGCGATGCGCGCCGTGGGCAATCCAACCCTGTGGGCTGTCTCCCTGTGCGCGATATTACTGGCGTCATGCGCCAGCCTACCCAGTCCGACACCGGCCCGTAAGGCCAAAGCCGTCAACGCCTATGAAACCGCAGCGTCCTTTGCCGGACCCAGCGCCGACTGGCCGAGCGATGGCTGGTGGAAGCACTATGGCGATGCCCAACTCGACGCCCTGATGGACGAGGCGATCAGGGGTTCCCCCACCCTGGCCCAGGCCGGGGCCCGGCTGAGCAAAGCGCAGGCGACGCGGACAGTCGTGGCCGCCCAAGGCCTTCCATCGCTGAGCGCCAACGCCCAGGCCCAGGAGCTCAAGCAAAGCTATCAGGATCTGATCCCGCGGGCGTTTCTGCCTCTGGGCTACAACGACTACGGCCAGGCGACGCTCAACCTGAACTGGGAGTTCGATTTCTGGGGCAAGACCCGGGCCGCCGTGGCGGCGGCGGTGTCGGAGACCCGGGCGGCGGCGGCGGACGCCGCCGAGGCGCGCCTGGTGTTGACCACCGATATCGCCGCTACCTACGCCACTCTGGCACGCCTGACCGCCGAGCGGGCCGTGGCGGTGGAAGCCGTCCGCGTGCGCGAGCAGACAGCCGGCCTGACCGCCCAACGCGTCACCAACGGCCTGGACACCCAGGCGGAGTTGAAACAGGCCCAGGGCGCGGCGCCCGCCGCCCGCGCCACCGTCGCGGCCCTCGACGAACAGATCGCCCAGACCCGCGACGCCTTGGCGGCTCTGGCCGGCGCCGGACCGGATCGGGGCCTGACCCTGACCGCTCCGAAACCGGCGACCCTCGCGGCCTTTGGCCTGCCCGCCGATCTGCGCGTCGGCCTGATCGGGCGGAGGCCCGACATAATCGCCGCAAAATGGCGGGCGGAGGCGGCAACGCGTCGCATCGCCGGCGCCAAGGCGGCCTTCTACCCCGACATCAATATCGCCGCCTATTTCGGACAACAGTCGCTACACCTGGAAAATCTGGTGAGCGCCGGGTCGGCCATCGGCGCCGTGGGGCCGGCGCTGAGTCTGCCGATCTTCGAGGGCGGCCGATTGCGCGGCGCTCTGCGCGGCGCCTGGGCGGACAGGGACGCGGCTGTGGCGGCCTATGACGCCGCGGTCACCCAGGCCCTCCGGGAGGTGGCCGACGTCGCCGCCAGCGAACGGGCCCTCGGTGATCAGCTAGCGCAATCGCGCCAGGCGCTCGCCGCCTATGAAGGCGCCTACAGGGTGGCGCGGATGCGCTTCGAGGGCGGCCTTTCCACTTACCAATCGGTGCTGCTGGCCGAGGACGCCGTCCTGACCCAGCGGCGTATCGTCAGCGATCTCGACAGCCGGGCCTTCACCCTGGACGTGGCCCTGGTCCGCGCCCTCGGCGGTGGTTTCGGCCCGGCCAAGGAGCCCCCCCATGCCTGATTCGGGTACGCCCATTCCGGACAAACTCGCCGCTCCGGCCGCCCCGCCGATCGCCGCGACCGCCCGTCAGTCACCAAATCGACGTTGGCGGCTGCTCGCCCTGCTGGGCGGCGTGGTCGTCGTCGCGGCGGTCGCCTATGGCGTCTATTGGACGCTGGTGGCCTCCCATGAAATCTCCACCGACAACGCCTACGTCGGCGCCGACACCGCCGCGGTGACGCCAATGGTCTCCGGATCGGTTCTCAGCATTCCGGTCGCCGAGACCCAGGTGGTAAAAGCCGGACAGACCTTGGTGGTCCTTGACCCCGCCGACGCGCGGATCGCCGTGGCCCAGACCCAGGCGGCGCTGGGCCAGGCCGAACGTCAGGTGCGCGGCATGTTCGCCAATGACGGCGCCCTGGCCGGCCAGGTGGCGGCGCGGACGGCGGCGGTGGCCGAGGCCGATTCGCGCATCGTCAGCGCCCGGGGGGACCTGAACCGCGCCCGCATCGACCTGGACCGCCGCGATGTCCTGGCGGCCTCGGGGGCGGTATCCGGCGATGAACTGACCAGCGCCCAGAACCGATTCTCCACCGCCAAGGCGGCCCTGGTGTCGGCTCAGGCGGCCCGGGCGGCGTCCATCGCCGACCAGAGCGCCGCCCAAGGCTCGCGTCAGGTCAATAGCGCGATGATCTCTGGGGCGGACGTGGACCGCAACCCCAACGTACTGGCCGCCCGGGCGCGGCTGGACGCCGCCGAACTGGCGCTGTCGCGCACCGTGATCACCTCGCCGATCAACGGCGTGGTGGCCAAGAAGGCGGTGCAGATCGGCCAGATGGTTCAGCCGGGCGCGGTGACCATGCAGATCGTCCCCACCCGCCAGGCCTTCGTCGACGCCAACTACAAGGAAGTTCAGCTGTCACGGGTCAGGATCGGCCAGCCCGTGGTGCTGACCAGCGACCTCTACGGCGCCGGCGTGAAGTTCCACGGCCGGGTAAAGGGCCTGTCGGGCGGCACGGGCGCGGTTTTTTCGCTGATTCCCGCCCAGAACGCCTCCGGCAACTGGATCAAGATCATTCAGCGCCTACCCGTACGTATCACCCTTGATCCGGCCGAACTGGCCACACATCCGCTGCGCGTCGGCCTGTCGATGAAGGCGACCATCGACGTCGGGGGGGCCTGAGAGTGAGCGATCAACCGGCCGCGCCGACCCCGATGACCGGGAGCGCCCTGGCGATCACGGCGGTCGCCCTGGCGCTGGGTACGTTCATGCAGGTGCTGGACGGCAGTATCGCCAATGTGTCGATCCCGACCATCGCCGGCGATCTGGGCGTCAGCGCCGACCAGGGCACCTGGGTGATCACCTCCTTCGCCGTGGCCAACGGGGTGTCGGTGCCGCTGACCGGCTGGCTGATGATGCGCTACGGCGTGGTCAAGACCTTCGTCATGGCGGTGAGCCTGTTCACGGTCGCCTCGCTGCTTTGCGGCATCGCCTGGAATCTTCCCAGCCTGATCGTCTTCCGGATTCTACAGGGTGCGGTGTCCGGACCGATGATTCCCGGCTCCCAGGCCCTGCTGATCTCGATCTTTCCCAGCGACAAGCGGGGTTCGGCTTTGGCCTTGTGGTCGATGACGACCCTGGTGGCGCCGATCGCCGGCCCGGTGCTGGGTGGCTACATCTCCGATAATATGAACTGGCAGTGGATATTCCTGATCAACCTACCGGTCGGAGCGCTTTGCGCGTTCCTGTGCTGGCGCAACATGAAGAGCCGCGAGACCGCCACCCGCAAGGTTCCCGTAGACACCACCGGCTTCATGCTGCTGCTGGTTTGGATAGGGGCGTTTCAGGTGATGCTGGATACCGGCAAGGACGCCGACTGGTTTTCGTCCCCCGCCATCGTCGTCCTGGCCCTGGTGGCCTTGATCGGCTTCATCGCTTGGCTGATCTGGGAACTGACCGAGAAGAACCCGATCGTCGATCTATCCCTGTTCAAGTCACGCAATTTCACCGTCGGGTCGATCGTCACCTGCCTGGGGTTCGGTGTGTTCTTCGGCAACAGCCTGCTGCTGCCGCTCTGGCTGCAGACCCACATGAACTACATCGCCACCTGGGCCGGGCTGGTGGCGGCGCCGAGCGGCGTCGTGGCCGTGATGCTGACGCCGTTCGCCGCCCAGATCATGAACAAGGTCGACGCGCGCTGGACCGCGACCGTGGCCATAGGCGCGTTCGGGCTCTCCTACTGGCTGCGCTCGGGCTACACCGCCGACGCCAGCTTCGGCGCCCTGGTCGTGCCGATGCTGGTGCAGGGGGTGGCGATGAGTGTGTTCTTCGTCTCGATGATCACCATCACCCTCAATGGCATACCACCCACCCAGATTCCTCAGGCTACCGGGCTGTCGAACTTCACCCGCCTCAGCGCCGGCGCCTTCGCCGCCGCGCTGACCACCACGATCTGGGATCGGGCCGCCTCGCTGCATCAGACCCGGCTGGCGGAATCGGTGTCACCGGCCGACCCGGCTTGGCGGAGCGCCATGGCCGCCATGAGCCACATGGGCATGAGCATGCCCCAGTCGCTCAGCGTCATGACCCGGCAGTTCGTCGACCAGGCCTATCTGCTGGCGTCGCTGGACTTCTTCCGCGCCTCGGCCTGGCTGATGATCCTGCTGGTGCCGCTGCTGTGGTTCACCAAGCGCGCCGGCGGCGGCGGAGCGCCTGTGTCAGCGGCGGACTGACAGACCGATCCGGTCGATTGGGCGGGCCTAAGCAGGTTCCATCCCGACCATCACCGCGTTCGGGGTCCCACAGGCGGCCTTGAGGCCGTTCTGGCTGTTTTTGCAGATCATTTTCATCGACTTGGCCGGTGGTGGCGCTGGCGAAGCCGGGGCGGCGGCGTTTGGCTGAGTGCTCCCAACTGTAGGATTGGGGCCGCAGGCGCAGAGTGCGGCGCAGGCTAAGCCCAGGGCGGTGGCGGAGAGAATCAATCGGGTCATGGGACGGTCGCATATCGCGTCTCGAACCCGGCCCCAAGCGCGGCGTGGCCATTGTGCGGTTGCGAAAAAACCGCCTTCGATTAGAGGTTCGTCAGTCATAGGAGCGCTGCTCATCGCCGTTTCATCAGAGGTCCAGGCCGACGCGGTCGACGACGGCCTGGCGCGGGCGGCCAAGCCGCCGCTTGGCCTGATTTTGCTGCTGGGCGCGCTGACCGCCATCGGGCCGCTATCCATCGACATGTACCTGCCGGCGTTGCCGACCATCGGAAAGTCCCTGCACGCTTCGCCTGCAGCGATGCAGCAAACTGTCGCCGTGTTCTTTATCGGCATGGCGGCGGGCCAGCTGTTCTATGGACCGTTGTCGGACCGGCTGGGAAGGCGGCCGCCCCTGCTGGTCGGGCTGATCATCTATGCCCTGGCGACGGCCGGTTGCGCCCTGGCTCAATCGGAACAGATCCTGATCGTGCTGCGGATCGCCCAGGCCCTGGCCGGGTGCGCGGGCATGGTGATCGCCAGGGCCATCGTGCGCGACCGCTTCGCCTACAATGAAGTGCTGCATATCTTTTCCCTGCTGTCCCTGGTCATGGGGCTGGCGCCGAT
>JAYTXV010000322.1:0-2693 GCA_043742805.1 Caulobacteraceae bacterium
GGTGATCACCGTCATGTCGGTGGCGCGGCTGACGTCCAGCGGTTTGAGAAACAACAGATTCGCCTTGTGATTGGGCGTGATCTGCCAGCCGAGCCCATCACCGATCGAGACATTCTCGATCCGCTCGCCGACTCCGAACTCGATGGTCATCTGGTAGCCCAGCGTGGCCTGAAGCTCGACGACCTCATCGGGGTCGTAATGCACCACCCGGATGCGCGGATCTCCCGGCCCGGGTTCGGGCGACACCGCCGCGGAAGCCGGCGCCGCGGCGATCGCCCATACACCCGGAGCGGCGCACAGGCTGGAACACAGGATTATGACCAGTCGTCTCATGCTCGCCCCGCCACGCCAATGCGACCGCGATCCCGCAGGGCGGCGCCTCGCCTATAGGTCTCGCCCAGACGGGCCGGCCTTTCACCGACCTCGCCTCGTCCCTGATCCCCTCGGTCGCCGCCGGCTCCGCCCGCCAGTCCCGGCCCCGCAACCTCGCGAGTGTCGTTGGTCGTCAACCGGCGCAGACCGCCGCTGAGGACATCTGTGCGCGAGCGGGTTTCGAAGCTTTGATAACTGATCTGTGCGGGAGCGCCGACGGCCATGCCTGGCTCGGCGGGCGCCTCGCGGCGACCCAGCCGAAAGCCGCTGGCCACCAGAAGCCCGATTAGGATCAGAACCGCCTGTGAAGCGGCGAAGACGAAGATGATCGCCGCCGCCGAAGCGGCGGTATCCTGACTGAGATTGCTCGTCTGGCGCTGGCGCGCCAGTTCCTCGACCCAGGGTCCAAGCACGACCAGCATCAGGCTGGTGGTGATCCAGCAGACCATCGGCGCCAGCATGGCCGCGACCAGGCCCCTGACCCAGCCGGCGAAAAACCCGCGGGTGGATTCAAACAGGAACAGCACGATGAAGATCGGCCCGACCGCGGTGAGCACGCCGGTGGCGATCGAGGCGACGGCTAGAACCCCCGCTGTGCTGGCCAGCAACGCCGTGGAGGCCCGCCACAGAGAGTCGGCTGCGGCGGCGTCTCCGCCCCGAGAGGGAAGCGCCTCCGGCCCGGCCTTCTTGCCGAACTCCACCCCGTCGGCGGCCACCTCGTCATAGGCGGCCTGTAGGCTGTCTATAGGGTCGGCGGCCAAACTGCGCCCGCCCTTGGCCATGGGCGCGCTGATAACCTGGGCAATCTCAAGTGGCGCGGCGGCGCTGAAATTGAACACCAGAGCCTGGAACGCCCCCCAGTTCAGCGTCAGCGCGAGAATCGCCCCGACCTCCAGGGCCATCAACGGCGCGTCCGACAGCTTGGAGCCGCCCATCGCGAACAGCAGCCGGTAGCCCACAACCGCCACATAGATGGTCAGCAGCGCGGTCAGGGCGGCCGGAAACGGTGAGCCCGGACCGGTGAGCGCCTGGTATCCAGAGGCCGCATAAATCTGGACGTTGCAGTCCACTGCTCCCAGCACATCGCGAACGATCCCCAGCTGGGTCACCGTGGCGGGGCAGCCGCTCATGAAACGCCCCGGCCGGGCCGCGCGCCGCCGCTCCCGGCCGCGATCAACGGAGCCATCCAGGCTTCCGGATCATCGCCGACCTCGGCGCGGATCGTGTCCAGTTGGCGTACCGATCGCTCGGTGCCGGACAGAATCTTGAGCTCGGCCGAGAGACCGGTGAGATCCAGCCGCGCCACCACACTGTGATCGGCCTGCTTGACCAGGAAACATCGCGAGGTGTCGGGCAGCGAGCGGACCAGATCGAACTCGTGCTCGCTGAGGCCAAACCCTCCGACATAGTCGGCCTTGCGCGCCTTGGGATTGGGAAAGAACACCTGGGTGGCGGTCTGTTCGATAATCGCCGAGCCGATCCGGCTCTCCAGCGCGTCGACCGCGTTCTGGGTGCAAAAACCGATGATGCCGTTGCGCTTGCGGATGGTCTTTTCCCAGTCCCGCACCCGGCCGACAAACACCTCGTCATCCAGCGCCTTCCAGCCCTCGTCCACGACTATGATGGTCGGTGTTCCATCGAGCTGCTGTTCGATCCGGTGGAACAGATACATCATCGCCGGAGTGCGGGTAATCGGCGTATCCAGGATCCGGGTCATGTCGAACCCGAACACGTCGTGATCGAAATTCAACCGGTCCTCGGCGTTGTCGAACAGCCAGGCATGTTCCCCATCGTTGCACCAGGCGCTGAGGCGCGCGGCGAGGTCGCCGGCGCTGGGGCGGCGAGCGCCGACGAACAGCTCTCTCAAATAGCGCAGCCGGCGATGGTCGGGAGGCTGGCTGAAGTTGGCGTCGACCGCGTCGACGATCAAGCTGCGGTCTTCGGCGTCGAGGGTCTCGCCGCCGGTGACAAGGATCCGCCCCAACCATTCGGCGAGAAAGGCCCGATTGGCCGGCGTATCGTCCATTTGCAAAGGATTTAGCCCGGTGGACTCGCCCGGACGTAGAATATCGTAACGGCCCCGCACGGCGCGCACAAAGATCTCGGCGCCGCGATCCTTGTCGAAATAGAACACCTTCGGCCGAAACTTGCTCGCCTGGGCGACCAGGAAGGTCAAAAGCACGGTCTTGCCGGACCCACTGGGTCCGATCACCGTGAAATTTCCCAGATCGCCATTGTGGAAATTGAAGAAGTAGGGACCAAAGGCGGTGGTTTCCAGCACGCAGACCGCCTCCCCCCAGTGATTGTTGTCGGCCACGCCC
>JAYTXV010000323.1:0-3024 GCA_043742805.1 Caulobacteraceae bacterium
CCACGCCCAGCACGCCGATCGCGCCCTCATGCACGATGTTCGACGTGACCAAGCCGTTGGTGGGCAGGCCCTGGCGCTGCACCGAGACATAGGGCGCCAAGCTGACCGCGCCGGGGCCTTGGTTGGTCACCGTCTCGGTAATAGTGAACATCGACTGGGCGTCGACATCGATCCGCCGGGTGAAGGTCAGGCCGCTCGCGGCGGTGTAGGTCAGGATGACGGGGTGGCCAGGGGCCAGAGTGTCGCCGCCGGTCTGGGTCCACAGGGTCTGGGGCGTGGGAATGCCGGGCAGGTTGGCGCCGACCCAGCCCTGTTCGGCGAAATAGGCATTGGCCATGCCCTCGGGCCGCAGCAGTTCGACTTCTGGAGACTTGGGGTCGACTTTCTCGTGATAGGCTTTCAGAAACAAGTCATCGAGACGGGCGCCGCGCAGAGCGAGAGAGCCGCGCAGGGTCGGCGTGTCGATGCGGATGCGGGGGCTGATCGCCAGAGCGGCCGGTCGCGACAGGTTGGGCTGGGCTGGTCCCGCCGCCGGTGCGCCGGCGGCGCTGGCCGGGGCCTCGGCCTGGGCTCTCGCCCGGGCGGCGGCGGTGATCTTGGCCTGCGGGCCGATGATGAACACCTGATAGGCGATCATCAGCAGGCCGGCGATCACCGCGAAGGCGACCATATTCTTGGTTTCGTTAGGCATGGCGGCTAATCGGGCCTGATCAGAAGGCGTTGAGGCGGAGGCTCGCCCATGCTGGCGCTGAGGTCGGCGGCGAGCCTTATCAGCGCGCTTTTCATATCGTCAAGCAAAGGCGCCCAGGAACGTGATACGGTCCCGCCCCTGGCAATGAATACATAGTCGCATCCAGGTCGAGCATGAAGAGGTGCAATAACCCGCGCCGCTTCGCGCAACCGCCGCTTGGCCCGATTGCGCACCACCGAGCCGCCGACTCGCTTGGTGGCGGTGAACCCGATTCTGATAGAGGTTGAGCCATCATCGCGATACCGGGCCTGGGCGACCACCGCGCCCCGTGCGCAATTCAGAGCCCTGGCGGCGGCCAGGAAATCCGGCCGCTTTTTCAATCGCCCTATATCGGGGGCCGCCGGCGAGATCCGGGCGGCGCCCTAAGCCGTCAGGTTCTTGCGGCCGCGGGCGCGGCGCCGGGCAACGATCTTCTGGCCGTTCTTGGTGGCCATGCGCGAGCGGAATCCGTGACGACGCTTGCGCACCAGCCGGGACGGTTGAAAAGTGCGCTTCACGACGAGGCTCCAGGACGAAAAAGGCGGGCTGGCCCCGGAGCGGTCCGGAGCGAATGAGGGCGGGCTGATAGGGGAACCGGGGCCGGGAGTCAATCCGGCGGCTATGCGAGGCGCCCAAACCGTTAGAGCACGCCATGACCCAAATCCGGCTGATCAGCCGGCGCACGGCTCTGGTGGTCCTCGCCCCCGTCGCCACGCCGACCGCGCCTCTTACCCTCGCGGCCAAGGTCTAAACCCTCTACGTATGACCGAAAGTCAACTGGATCGGCCTCTCCGTATGTGCCGATCGACTTTTCGCCATAACATATTTAAATATAAGGCGGCTCTGGCCAAGCATATATGTTCGATGGGGTGCCTATAACCGTTTTTTGGTTTCGCGCCGATCCAGCAGAAACCGCAGACGCCCATAAAACAGCCGGCAAGGGAGCAAATGACGATGAACGGCAGTCAAAAACCCGCGCGGCAAACGCCGACCAACTTCAATGTCGATGGGCATGTCGATCGGCTTAAGACCGACGGCTACACGATCGTCGAAGACTACATGACGTCGGCCCAGCTAGCCGCGTTTCGCGACGGATTGGCTCCGCATCTGGGGGTATATCGAGGCCGTAACAGCTTTGAAGGCCACGCCACCGAGCGGGTCTACACGATCGTCGGCCGCGGCGAGGTGTTCGAGGAAATCGCCGAGGATGCCCGGCTGTTGGCCATTCTCGACCGGTTTCTGGCGGCCCACTATCTGCTCAGCGCGAACCACGCGATCTGCATCCATCCGGGCGAGGCGCAGCAGAACCTGCACCATGACGACAGCTTCTATCCGTTTCCCAGTCCGCGGCCGTCAATCAGCATGAGCACCATCGGAGCCATCGACGCCTTCACTCCGGAAAACGGCGGCACGGTGATGTATCCAGGCAGCCACCTGTGGCCGATGGAGCGCCGGTTGGCCCTGGGCCGGAACTACGAAGCTGGGCGGGCGACCGGCGAGGCCTCCATACAGCTGACCATGCCCGCCGGCGCCCTCTGCGTGTTCCAGGGCACGCTGATCCACGGCGCCGGCGCCAATCGGTCTGACAAGGCGCGGCTCGCCTACACCAACCACTATTGCGAGCCGTGGGCGCGGACGCAGGAGAACTTCTACCTCGGCATTCCCAAGGCGCGCGTTCGGGGCATGAGCCCGACCCTGCTGGGCTTGCTGGGATATGATCTGCGCCGGCCCCACGACATCATGGGTCAGGTGGGCGGCTATCATCCGGCCAAGGTGTTGGATCCCGCCTTCGTGCTGCCGGTGGAGCGAAGCGGGCGCTAACCCCCTGGCCGGATCACAGCCTTGCCGATCACCTGGCGGTTGGCAAGCTGGTCGAAGGCGGCGCGCCAGTCTTCCAGGGCGAACTCTGCGTGGACGCGCGGCTTGATCTTGCCTTCGTCGGCCAGGGTCCAGACCGCCTGCAGGTTTTCGGCCCCCTTGGCGGGAAACTGGCGGCCGTATTCGCCGGCCCGCACGCCCACCACCGAGAAGCCCTTTATCAGCGGCATGTTGACCGACACCGTCGGGATGCGCCCAGAGGTGAAGCCCACCACCAGCAGGCGCCCATCGAAGGCGATGCAGCGCACGCTCTCGTCGAAAACGTCGCCGCCCACCGGGTCATAGATGATGTCGGCGCCGCGCCCGCCGGTGATCGCCTTGACCTGTTCGCGAAAGCCGCCGGTGACGTTGACACAGGCGTCGGGGGCATATTCTCGGGCGATGACCGCCAGTTTGTCGTCCGACGCGGAGGCGGC
>JAYTXV010000324.1:0-5654 GCA_043742805.1 Caulobacteraceae bacterium
CTGGCCGCCCGGGGGCTGGCGCCGCAACCGCTGATGATTTTTGACGAAGTCGATCAGGGCGTGGGCGGCGCGGTCGCCGACGCCGTCGGCCTCCGCCTGAAGCGGCTTTCGGCCGGGGCGCAGGTCCTGGTCGTAACCCACAGCCCCCAGGTCGCCGCCCGCGGTGATGCGCACTGGCGCGTGCGCAAAGCCGGCGCAGGAGGCAAGCTGCGCGCCGTGGTGGACGTGCTCTCCACCGACGCTCGTGAAGAGGAGATCGCCCGCATGCTGTCGGGGGCCGAAATCACCGACGCCGCCCGGGCGGCGGCGCGAGCGCTGATGCATGCCTGATCCGACGCCAACGGTCGAGGCGCTGGACGAGGCCGCCGAGCTGGAGGAACTGATGAGGCTGGCCGATGACCTGGCCGCCCATGACCTGCGCTACTATCAGGATCAGGCCCCGACGATCTCCGACGCGGATTATGATGCGTTGAAACGACGGAATAACGCCATCGAGGCGCGGTTCCCGCATTTGGTCCGTGAAAACTCGCCGTCCTTGGCCGTCGGCGCCAAGCGATCGGAGAGTTTCGCGCCGGTCACCCATGGCGTGCCGATGCTGTCCCTCGACAACGCCTTTTCCGACGAGGACGCGGCCGAGTTCGACGCCCGTGTTCGCCGGTTCCTGCGTCTAGGCGAAGAGGTGGTGGCTTACACGGCCGAACCCAAGATCGACGGCCTGTCCGCGTCTCTGCGCTATGAGGATGGCGTGCTGGTCCGGGGCGCCACCCGAGGTGATGGGCGGGTGGGCGAGGACATAACCGCCAACATCCGCACGCTCTCGGAAGTGCCGCATCGCCTGGCCGGAGGCGGCTGGCCAAGACTGATTGAGGTTCGCGGCGAGGTCTATCTCGGCCATGCGGAATTTGCCGCCCTGAACGCCGCTGCGGCCGCGGCCGGCGATAAGACCTACGCCAATCCGCGTAACGCCGCCTCCGGATCCCTGCGCCAGATCGATCCGACCATCACCGCGGCCCGGCCGTTACGCTTTTTCGCCTATGCCTGGGGCGAGGTCAGCGCGCCCTTCGCCGAGAGCCAGTCGCAAGCTCTGACCATGCTGCGTGCGTGGGGCTTTTCGGTGACGACTCAGGCGCGGCGGGAACTGGGCGTGGAAGGTTTGCTCGGCGCCTATGCCGCTATGGAAGCGGCCCGGCCCCACCTGGGCTTTGATATCGACGGGGTGGTGTACAAAGTCGACCGCCTGGATTGGCAGGAGCGGCTGGGTTTCGTCTCCCGCTCGCCGCGCTGGGCGGTGGCGCGAAAGTTTCCGGCTGAACGGGCGCGCACGATCCTGGAAGCCATCGACATTCAGGTCGGCAGAACCGGCGCTGTGACGCCGGTCGCCAGGCTGAAACCCGTCAGTGTAGGCGGCGTGGTGGTGGTGAACGCCACGCTGCACAACGCCGACGAAATCGCCCGCAAGGATGTCCGCATCGGCGATACCGTGGTCGTGCAGCGGGCGGGCGACGTGATCCCGCAGATTGTCGAGGTGGTGCTGGACGAGCGCCCGGTCGGCGCCGAACCCTTCATCTATCCCACGCATTGCCCGTGCCCACTCCAGACCCCTCTGGCCCGTGAAACCACGACAGCCGGTGTCGAGACGGTGGTCCGGCGCTGCACGGGTGAGTTTGCCTGTCCGTTCCAGCGGATCGAACACCTCAAGCATTTCGTTTCCAGACGGGCTTTCGACATCGAGGGCTTGGGGGTGAAGCAGCTGATGGCCTTCATGGAGGAGGGCTGGATCGGCGAGCCGGCCGACATCTTCCGTCTCGCTCGCAACGATGCCGTGCTCGATGCGCTGCGGGCCCGCGATGGGTTCGGCGAGACCTCGGTGCGCAACCTCAAGGCCGCCATCGAGGCCCGCCGGACCATCGGCCTGGATCGCTTCATCTTCGCCCTTGGCATCCGCCATGTCGGCGAGACCACCGCCACGGTGATGGCCAGAGGCTATGGCGACGTGGAGACGTTCCTGGCGGCCATGGACCGGGTCGCCGCCCGAGACGCGGAAGCCATGGAGGAACTGGACGCCTTCGACCAGGTCGGCGCCGCGGTGATCGAGGCCGCCGCCGCCTATTTCGGCGAGGACCACAACCGCCGTATCGTCCAGGCCCTGAAGGCCGAATTGACCATCCGCGAAGCCGAAAAGCCCAAGTCGGACACGCCGGTAGCGGGTAAGACGGTCGTCTTTACCGGCGCCCTCGAACGCATGACCCGCGACGAAGCCAAGGCCAAGGCCGAATCCCTCGGCGCCAAGGTCGCCTCGTCGGTCTCGAAAAAGACCGACATCGTGGTGGCTGGACCTGGGGCGGGATCAAAGCTGAAGGCGGCGGCGGAACTGGGGCTGACGGTGTTGACCGAAGAGGAATGGCTGGCGCTGATTTCCTGAGCCACGAGGTCAGATCGCTGCGCAGACCTCCGCCAGCCACGCCCTTACGTCCACGGGAACCTTCGGCCCGACCACTTCCAGCACCCGCGCGTGGTAGGCGTCCAGCTGCAGGCGTTCCTCGTCGGTCAGCATGGCTTTCACGATCAGGCGCCGGTCGATCGGCGCCAGGGTCAGGGTCTCGAAGCCCAGCATCGGGCGTTCGCCGCCGGGTATCGGCGCGGCCTCGGTCACGAATTGCAGGTTTTCGATCCGGATGCCGTAGGCGCCTTCCTTGTAGAACCCGGGCTCGTTGGAGACGATCATCCGGGGGCGCAGGGCGACGGTATTCTGGACTTTAGCAATCCGATGCGGGCCCTCGTGAACGCCAAGGTATGACCCGACGCCGTGGCCGGTGCCGTGGTCGTAGTCTAGACCGGCCATCCACAGCGGCAGGCGCGCCAGGCTATCCAGGGCCGGGCCAGTGGTTCCAACCGGGAAACGGACCCGGGCCAGGGCGAGGTGGCCCTTAAGCACCAGCGTGAAGCGCTCGGCCATCTCCGCCGACGGCGCGCCCATGGCCACGGTGCGGGTGACGTCGGTGGTGCCGTCCAGATACTGGCCGCCTGAATCTATCAGCAGCAGCGATCCGGTCTCCGTGCGCCGGTTGAGGCGGCGCGTGGGGTGATAGTGGCAGATGGCGCCATTGGCGGTCGCGCCGGCGATGGTGTCGAACGACAGGTCCTTCAGCGCGCCGGTGGCCTCGCGGAACGCCTCCAGGCGGGTTACGGCTTCCAATTCGTCGGGCAGGCTGGCTTGGCCTTCGGTCGCCAGCCAGTGTAGGAATTGGGTCAGGGCCGCGCCGTCCCGTGCGTGGGCGCGCCGGGTTCCGTCGATCTCGACGGCGTTCTTGCAGGCCCGGGGCAGGGCGGTGGGATCGGCGCCGCGCAGCACCTCGGCGCCGGCGCCAGCCAGCGCCTCGAAATACCAGACCGATGATATGGCCGGATCCACCAGAACCGTGCGGCCCCTCAGATCGGCAAGCGCGGCGGGCAGATCGTCTGGCGTTTCGAGCCGCACTCCGTTGCCGAGCCAGGACGGCAGATCCTCGGTGATCTTGTCCGGGTCCAGGAACAGCCGCGCCGTCCCGTCGGCATTGAGGATCGCCTGGCCAAGGGGAAGGGGCGTGCGGATCACATCGCCGCCGCGGATGTTGAACAGCCAGGCCAGGGAGGCAGGGGCCGTAAGCACGACGGCGTCGGCCCCTTGGGCCATCAGATCGGCGCCGATCCTGGCGCGCTTGGCCGAGGACTCCTCGCCGGCGTATTGTAACGGGTGCGGCACGATCGGGGCTTTGGGCTGAGACGGCCGCGCCTGGCCCCAGGCGGCGTCCAGCGGATTGGCCTCAACCGGCTTCAGGGTGGCGCCCGCCTTGGTCGCCGCGTCGCGCAGGCGGTCCAGCGCGTCTGGGCTGTGCAGGCGCGGATCGTAGCCGATCGTCCAGCCGGGCCTGGCCGCCTCGCTCAGATAGGCCGGCACGCCGCCTTCGACGAGGTCACGAATCTCGAACACCGATTGATCCACCTGGTCGCGCACCTGGATCGTATAGCGCCCGTCCACGAACACCGCCGCCGCGTCCTTCAGAATCACCGCCGCCCCGGCCGAGCCGGTAAAGCCGGTGGCCCACGCCAGGCGGTCGTTGGCGGCGGGCAGATATTCGTTCTGATGCTCGTCCTCATGAGGCACCAGAAAGCCGTCCAGCGCCTGCCGCGCCATGGCCTCGCGGATCAGCGGCGTATGCAGCCGTCCAAAGGAGGGATGGGCGGAATCTTCGAAGGTCTGGCGCATGGCTGAAGATTTAGGCCGCTTGGCGCCGGTGCGCAAAGGAACTTCGCTTTTGGCGCTTATGAACGGCGCAAAACCAGCGTTGCCCAGGCGTTTCGGCCGATCCGTCGTTCAAGGCGAAATCCCTTCGAGCGATAGGCCGCCAGCACGTACCGGGCCTGGGATCGCAGAAGCCCCGAGAGGATCGCCACGCCGCCTGGCTTCAGCGCCATGCGGATTTCTCGTGACAGCCACACCAGCGGCCGGGCCAGGATGTTGGCGAATACCAGATCGTAGGGCGCTTCGGCGCTGACCCTCCGGTGCGCCAGGCCATTGGCATGGACGAAACGACTGCCGGCGCGATTCACCTTGGCGTTTTCTCGCGCGATCCGCACCGAGACCCGGTCGATATCGGTCCCCACCGTCAGGCGTGATCCCGTCCGGGCGGCGGCGATGGCCAGAACCCCGGTGCCAGCGCCAACGTCCAGCACTTTCGGAAACCGTGAGCGCTTCAGCAGCGCGTCGTAGGCCAGCAGGCAACCCACCGTGGTGCCGTGATGGCCGGTGCCGAACGCCGCTCCAGCCTCGATCCGCAGATTGATCGAATTGATGGGCGTACGTCCACGGTCGTGCATTCCGAAGATGAAAAATCGACCGGCCCGCACCGGCGGTAGCCCGGACAGCGCCATCGCCAGCCAATCGGCGTCGGCCAGTTTTTCCACGGTGACCTTCAACCGCTCATAGCGCCCCAGATGAACGCGCAGGGCGTCGGCTTCCGTGGCCGAGGTGGGGAACGCGTCGATCCGCCATACACCGCCGGCCTCATCCTCTTCGATGATGGAATAGGTCATCCCTTCGAGGTCCTGATCGCCGTCCATGGCCGTCGCGGCGGACTCCGCTTCGCTTCGAGCGCCGCGGGCAATGATTTGAACGGGTTCGTCGGTCATCCCGGCCTTCTAGGCTATCCGACCGCGTGCGGGAATTCCATCTCCCTGGATTATTTGACGCCAATTCCGACGCCCGAACACAGATTCTTCGTCCAAATCATAAATAAACATTATTTTTCGCATTTATTGTAAATGACTGTCATCATATGGTGCGTAACATGACAAGTTAGTAACAAGAATTAATTAATATCGGTTTGATAAAAATCCGTAGTTAAACCTGCAATAGTAAACATTGTTAATTGGACCTGATTGGAGCATATCGTGGGGAAAATAGTTGGTTCTGATGGTCCCAACGGTTGGGATGGCGCCACCCTTGGCGCACCCGGTCGCGGCGGCGTCGGCGGTGGCACCGCGGCGGCGTTTGTCAGTGCGAGTAACATCTTTCGCACCGCGGTGGTCACCGGCGCTACCGCGATCGGCGGTAAGGGCGGTTACGGCGGCAACGGCGCCGACGCGGGATATGACACCAACGGTAACTACGTCGC
>JAYTXV010000325.1:0-17763 GCA_043742805.1 Caulobacteraceae bacterium
TACTATCGCTCGGGCGTAATGGAGCTGGGCTCGCTTACCGGCCCGGACGTCGACGCCCTGCGCGCCCGGATGTTCGGCTATATGAATTCCCTGACCACCCCGTTGATCATGTCGGATACCGAGGCCCTGCTGGCGCACGCCGACGGCGACCCGGCGGCGTCGAAGGGGCCGATCGGTGCGGTCGGCTATTGCATGAGCGGCCAGTACGCGATCAACGCCGCGACCCATTTCCCGCGGGTCGCCGCCGCGGCCTCGATCTATGGCGTGCGCCTAGTGACCGACGAACCCGACAGCCCGCATCTGGCCGGCGGCAAAACCCAGGCCGAGCTGTATTTCGGATGCGCCGAGGTCGACCACTGGGCGCCGCTGGAAATGCTGCCGCCGCTGCGCAAAGCGCTGGAGGACGGGGGCGCAGCCGCCGAGGTTGAGCTTTATCCTGGCGTCGAGCACGGCTTCGCCTTCCCGCAACGGGCAGTCTATGACCGCGACGCCGCCGAGCGGCACTGGGAGCGACTGTTTTCGCTGTTTCGGCGGCGGCTGGGTTAGGCGACAAAGGAAACCACGCGATGAACAAACCCCTCACTGGTCTTCATGCCGCCAGCCTGAGCCTCGCCCCGATGACGCCGACCATCGGCGCCGAAGTGTCCGGCGTCGATCTGACGAGGCCCCTGGCGCCCGAGACCGTGGCCGCAATCCGCGCCGCCCTGCTGGACTGGAAGGTGCTGTTCTTCCGCAACCAGGCCATCAACACCGACCAGCATCTGGCGTTCGGCCGCTGTTTCGGCGAGCTTGAGGTCCATCCTTTTGCTCCGCAAAAGCCAGGCTATCCGGAGGTGTTGGCCCTGACCCATGATCGGGAACGCCGGGGTAAGGAAAACACTTGGCATAGCGATGTGACTTGGCGGGAAAAGCCGTCGCTCGGTTCGATTCTGCGAGCGCTGGAGCTGCCCCAGGTGGGTGGCGATACCCTGTTTGCGGATATGGCCGCCGCCTATGAGGGGCTGTCGGACTCCGTGAAAGACCAGATCGACGGCAAGGTCGCGCTGCATGACTTCGCGCATTTTCGCATCGGGCTACGCAAGGCCGGCAAGACCGAGGAAGAAATCGAAGCCTTCAACCGGGCCTATCCCAGCGTGGAACACCCGATCGTGCGGACCCACCCGGAGACCGGCGCCAAGGCGATCTATGTCAACGCCGCGTTCACGCAGCACATCGTGGGCATGGAAAAGCCGGAGTCCGACGCCCAACTGGCGCACCTCTACCGCCAGGCCGCGATCCCGGAGTATCAGTGCCGCTTCCGATGGGAACCCGGCTCGATCGCGTTCTGGGACAACAGGGCGAGCCAGCACTACGCGGTCTCCGACTATTGGCCGATTGTTCGCCGTATGGAGCGAGTGACCATCATCGGCGACCGTCCGCACTGAAACCCGGCGCCGACACCGCGGAGTAAAGCCCATGATCGACATCCACTACTGGCCGACGCCCAACGGCAAGAAGGTAACCATCCTGCTGGAGGAACTCGCCCTCACCTATCGGATCGTGCCCTGCAACATTGGCAAGGGCGATCAGTTCCAGGATGCTTTCCTGGGTATCAGCCCCAATAATCGCATGCCCGCCATGGTCGACCATCACCCCGCCGACGGCGGCGCGCCGATTGCGATCTTCGAATCAGGCGCCATCATGATGTATATCGCCGAAAAAGCTGGGCGGTTCTTTCCCCAGGGCGCCAGAGCCAAGGCCGATGTCACCCAGTGGGTGATCTGGCAGATGGCCAATCAGGGCCCCAAGAGCGGCGAATGCGGCCATTTCCGGCGTTTGAGCGACACCCAGGGCGATCAGTCCTACGCGGTACGGCGCTTCACCGATGAGGTGAACCGGCTCTACGGCGTGCTCAACAACCGCCTCTACGATCGGCCCTATCTGGCGGGAGACGAATACACGATCGCCGACATGATCTCCTATCCTTGGACGGTCAACTGGGCCGGGCAAGGCCAGGACATCGAGGAATTCAAATACTTCAAGCGCTGGTTCGAAGAGATCGGCGCCCGTCCCGCTGTCCAGCGCGGCATGGCGGTCACGGCCGGACCAGCCGTCGACCCCGCGACCCTGTCGCCCGAGGAGCAGACGGCGCTGGTGAAGATGCTCTACAATCAACGAGCGAGGCCAGCCCCCGCCGCCTGAGCTTTCAGGCGCGCTAAGCCCTCAGGGCGATCTCGATGGTGTCCCGCAACCGACGCTCGCCGACAGGCTAGCGCAGCACCGCCAGAGGATGGTCGAGCTGTATCCTCGCCATGGTGGCCGGATCGCTGGAGCCGGTGATGAAGCCGATCTTTGCTTCGAGAATGCAGTGGATCGCCAGGGTCGCGTCCACACCATCCATATCGCTCCGCAGTCGGACATCCGTCAGGCCGATCATCTGACGGTGAATGCTGGCCTGAGCCACCGCGCAGACCGGCAGGTCCATGCCTTGGACCTGCGTGTGGAGACCGTCGGCTATGGGAAACTCATCGTCGACGATAAACACGCACCGCGCCAGGACAGTCGTGTCTCGCAGCTAGGCCACTATGCCGGGCCGATCCGTGTGCAATTGTCCCAGAGCTGTTTTAAATTACAAATGAGCGATGCCCTCAAAGCGCAACTCCAGTCTGGGGGCTGGCCGAACCCGCCCCATTCTCAATCCATCGGCTAAATAATACCGAACCTTACCGCGATTTAAGTGGCGAAACGCACACTCCAGCGGTCATTGATTAAGTGGTGTCCCAGTCACCAGCCCTACTTGGCCCCGTTTGGAGGTTGCGTCTCCTCCTGGCCTTTGGCCTATCCACGCTGATCAGCGCGGTGGCCGCGCGCCAGGCCCATGCGCTGGTCGAAGGGCCGGACGTCCCCCGGGTGGTGTCGTTGGGCGGCGTATGCGTCAAATGTGATCTGGACACCCGGAACCTGACCGGCGCGCGTTTCATGGGCGGGTATTTTCAACAGGCCTCACTCGTGGGCTCGCGCCTGAAGGGCGCCTCGTTCACCGGATCGAATTTCTCCGGCGCCGATTTCTCCCATGCCGATCTCAGCGGCGCGACTATGATCGCGGCGAATTTCCGGGGCGCGGATTTTTCGGACGCCTTGATGACCGGCCTGCAGTCAATGGCCTCCAGCTTCAATGACGCCGATCTTAAGGGCGCCCGGCTGGACAACGGCTCGTTCCAAGGCACGGACTTTCGTGGCGTAAACGCCGAAGGCGCACACTTCGACGGCTCGAGGATGCTGGGTGCGATCCTCTCCGAAGGCGACTTTGAGAACGCTTCGTTCCGGGACGCCGAGCTGTTCGGGGCGGTCATGAGCGGCGCTCATTTTGTTCACACCGATTTCAAGGGCGCGCGTATGCGCGGCGCGCTGATTGCCGGCGCCGACCTCTCCCAGGCCATCAATCTCACCCGCGAGCAGCTGTCGCAAGCGTGTGGCGACCGCGCCACACGCCTGCCCCCGGGGGTCTCGGCCGGACCCTGTTCCGGCCACGTGATCGTCTTCCGAAGGGGCCCGTAAACGCCTAAGCCTTCGCTGCGGCCGGCGCGAGCCGGAGGCTGAGTTCCTTGAGCTGAGCGTCCCTGACGCTGGATGGTGCGTGCATCAACAGATCCTGTCCCTGCTGGTTGAGGGGAAACGCGATGACATCCCGAATGGCGCTCTGGCCGGCCAGCAACATGACGATCCGATCGATGCCGGGGGCGAGACCGCCGTGTGGCGGCGCGCCGTGGCGGAAAGCGCTGAGCATTCCGGCGAAGTTTTCCTCAACGAAGGCGGCGCTGTTTCCCGCAATCTCGAACGCCTTGAGCATGATCTCCGGCTTGTGGTTCCGCACCGCGCCCGAACAGAGCTCATAGCCGTTGCAGACGATGTCGTACTGGTAGGCGAGGATATCCAGCGGATCCATCGTCTCGAGCGCCTCCATCTCGCCCTGAGGCATTGAGAAAGGGTTGTGCGAGAAATCGACGTGGTTGCTTTCTTCGTTCATCTCGAACATCGGGAAATCGACGACCCAGCAGAACTCGAAACGATCTTCGGCCACCAGAGCCAGTTCGGTCGCGACCTTGGTGCGCGCCAGACCGGCGAATTTGTAGAAGGTCTTGGGATCGCCACCCACGAAGAAGGCCGCGTCACCGACACCAAGGCCAAGCTGCAGGCGGAGCGCCTCGGTGCGTTCGTGACCGAGGTTGCGGGCGATCGGGCCGGCGGCGCCGGACTCCTCCCCCTCCCCGTCGCGCCAGAAGATATAACCCAGGCCCGGCTGGCCCTCGCCCTGGGCCCAGCTGTTCATCCGGTCGCAGAAGGCGCGCGAACCGCCGCCAGGAGCCGGTATCGCCCAGATCGCGGCCGCGGGGGTGGCAAGCATCCGAGCGAACACGCCAAAACCACCACCCCGGAACGCCCCGGACGCGTCTTGCATCACCAGCGGATTGCGTAGGTCGGGCTTGTCCGTACCGTATTTCGTGATTGCCTCGCGGTAGGGGATGCGCGGAAATGGATAGGGCGTAACGGTTTTCCCATCGGCGAATTCGACGAACACGTCATGCATGACCGGCTCGATGGCGGCGAACACGTCGTCCTGGGTGACGAAGCTCATTTCCACGTCGAGTTGATAGAACTCCAGCGAGCGATCGGCGCGCAGGTCTTCGTCGCGGAAACAGGGCGCAATCTGGAAATAGCGATCGAAGCCGGCCACCATCAGCAGCTGCTTGAACTGCTGCGGCGCCTGGGGAAGAGCGTAGAACGTGCCCGGGTGTAGCCGCGAGGGAACCAGGAAGTCCCGGGCGCCCTCGGGACTGGAGGCGGTGAGAATCGGCGTCTGAAACTCCAGGAAACCCTGGCCGATCATCCGGCGACGAATCGAGTCGATCACTTTCGAGCGCAGCACGATGTTACGGTGAAGCGTCTCGCGGCGCAGATCCAGATAACGATGCGCGAGCCGAATTTCCTCGGGGTAGTCCGGCTCACCGAACACCGGCAGGGGCAGTTCGGCCGCTTCGGAAAGAATGGTCACTCCCCGGACCCTAACCTCGATCTCGCCGGTGGGCAGGGCGGAGTTTACCGTCTCGGGCGAACGGGCGACCACCTCGCCGTCGATGCGGACCACGCTTTCGGCGCGCAAACGCTCAAGAATCTCGAAACCGGGGGCGGCCGGATCGGCTACCAGCTGGGTCAGGCCGTAGTGGTCGCGAAGGTCGATGAACATCAGGCCACCGTGGTCGCGCTTGCGATGCAGCCAGCCGCTTAGGCGCACATTGCCGCCCTGGTCCGCGAGCCGAAGGGCGCCGCAGGTATGGGAGCGATAGGCGTGCATGGGGTTCAGCTCTCGTATCGTCCGTGGCCCAGCCGGGCCGGTTTTGGAAAGGGCTGCAAGCGCGCATGGGCGCCCGCGCCTGTCAAGGCGTCGGCCTGGAGTTGGAAGCGTTAAGCAGGCGTTGACTCAAATGAATGGAGACTGAACCCGGGCCTCAGCATCGCTTCATACGCCGGGGCGCAGATAGCCGGACACGGTGAGCCAATTGGGCCACCGATCATTGACGGAGCTACGGCCATGGCCGGTACGGCGGGCGACATGGATTGGGTTTATCTGAACGGCGGGTCCGATGCGGAAGTTCGGGTAGGTGAAATGATCTCGGCGGAGGCCGGCGGCCTGCCCATCTATCGCGTCATGGCGGTTAAGGGCGGCAGGGCCTGGCTCAAGGACGTGGAAGACGATACCGACCGGGTGACCCTATTGACGGCTTTCCACTGGAAAGCCGTGCCAACTGAGCACTAAAGCATGGCGCGTTTAGGCGGGAACGCCCGCGAGCCGTGCGCTGACGTCCCAAAGGCGGGCGGCGGCGGCTAAATCGCGGGCGGCGGCGGAGGGTTGGACCGGCGCGCGTTTGACCCAGTAGCCGCCCGTGCGGCCGGCCACTTCCTCGGAGTCGGCGAGATAGATCAGTGTGTCCGCCCCCTGCTCCGGGGTCAGCATGAAACGCTTGCCCAGCCCGAACAGCGCACCCAGCAAGCCCTTGGCGTTGTCGCCAAAGCCGGTATTGACTCCACCCGGATGAATACAGTTGGCGGTGACTCCGGCGCCCCCAAGCCTCCTGGAAAGCTCGCCCGTCCACAGGATGTTGCAAAGCTTGGAGAGCCCGTAGGCGCGAAAGGCGGCATATCCCCTGGCAGACTGCAGGTCGTCAAAGTTCAGCCGGCCGAAAGTGTGGGCGGTAGAGGCGGTGCTGACCACCCGCGCGCCGGGATTAAGCGCCGGGCGCAGAATCTCGGTGATGACGAAATAGGCCATGTGATTGACGGCGAAGGTTTTTTCCAACCCATCGGGAGTCACCTCACGTCGATCGAAGATGGCGCCAGCGTTGTTGATCAACACATCGATCTGCGCGGCCTTGACCAGCAACGCCTCACCCGCGGCCTTCATGGCGGCGATGGTGGTCAGGTCGGCCTGAACCCAGTCGTGAGCGGCGTCGGGATTGGCCCGAATCAGACGATCCAGCATCATCCGCGCCTTGATCGCGTCGCGGGCGACGAACACCACCCGCGCGCCCTCCCGCGCCAGGGTTTCAGCCGCCACCTGACCGATGCCGGAGGTCGCGCCGGTGATGACAACAGTCTTGCCGTGCATGGAGAAAATCCTTCGGAGTGGCGCGATTGATGACGAACTTCCCTTTACCCCTGGGAGTCGAAAAACGCATCGGGCGACTCCACCTCAACCAGCCTGCCCTTGCGAATTTCCACGAAGCGGGTGGCGGCGGCCCGGGTGAACCAGCGGTCGTGGGAGACGAAGATGCAGGCGACATCGGCATCTTCCAGCTGGGCTTCGAGGTCTTCCTGGCCCTCAATGTCGAGGTGACTGGTGGGTTCGTCCAGCAGGTAGAGATTGGGCTTCATCAGCTTGAGCTTCAGAAAAGTCAGGCGCGAACGCTCGCCGTGGCTGAGCAGGGCGATCGGCTCTCGCACGCGGGCGAAAGCGAAACCGGCCTGGGCAAGGCAACGGATCGCCTCGCGCTCGGTGGCGCCCTCGGCTTCCAGCAGATAGCCGAGCAGGCTTTCGTCAAGCGGCAGATCCCGCATGGTCTGATCGAAATAGACCAGCCGCGCCGACGGGTTGAAGCGTATCGGCGCGGCTCCGTCATAGTGCGCTTGTTTGGCATCGAAGGCCGAAGCCAGCGCATTCAGAAGCGTCGACTTTCCCGCTCCATTGGCCCCCAGCACGGCGAGGCGGTCACCCGCCGCGAGGGCGAAACGATCCACCTTCAACAGGACGCGCGCCTTATCAGGCGTGGTCACTGTCAGGTCGGCCAAGCGTAAAGCGATCTTGGCCTCGATCTCGCCATCGCCCAACTCAAGGCGCCGCTCGCGGGCTTGGTAGACCTGGGTCTTCGCCGCCTCGATATGGGCGATCCGGGTTTCGGTGGCGCGCTGGCGTTTGTGGAAGTCGGAGTTTTTCAGCCCCCAGACATGATAGCGGGCGGCGACGGCCTCCAGGCGCTTGATCTCCCGCTCCTCGACCTTTCGGCGCACTCCGGCGGCGGCGTCACGGCGCAGCAGCTCCTCCCGGGCATGGGCGAATGGTGTCCGGAAAACGTGGGCGCCATCGTCCCGCAGGAACAAGGTGCGGGTGCTGACGCGGTTGAGGAACTCCCGGTCATGGGAAACGATCAGCATCGGCACGGTGATGTCGCTGGCCAGCCAGCGTTCCAGGACATTGATATTGCCGATGTCCAGGTGGTTGGTCGGTTCGTCGAGAATCAGGATGTCCGGCTCTTCCAAGCGGGCCGCCCCCGCGATCAGGATCAGCCTCTGCCAGCCTCCGGACAGCGAACCGAACAGACCATCGGCGACCTCGGCCGAAACTCCGATCTCGTCCAGCATGACGTCGATGCGCCAATCCTCGCCAAACGCCCCGATCCGTTCCAGGGACTGTTGCAGCACCTGCCTGACGGTCAGGGCCGCGAGATGCGGCGGCGCCTCCTGAGGCAGTCTACCGATCCGCAGGTTACGCGAGCTGATCACCTTGCCGCGATTGAGTTCGATCTCTCCGGTCAGGCATTGGAGCAGGGTCGACTTACCGACACCGTTCTCGCCAACCAAAGCGGTGCGATCACCATCCAACAGGAAAGTGATGCCCGAGAACACCTTGCGCACGCCGTGAAAAAAGGCGCCGTCCTCCATGCCGAGAACCGCCTGACGGGCCGCCATGAGCGTGTCGCCGTCGTCAGACCGGGACGGCGGCGCCGCAGCGCGCGAGAACGCCGCGTAGGTCGCGCAGGGCCGGGAACACTTCATTATTCCAGTCGCCGCCCTGAGCGTCATAGGCGCGCTGTTCGGATTCGACGATGTGCTTGTCCTCGGCGAAGATGCCCTCGGTAAACCAGACCACGAACGGCCAAGCCGCCTCGATAAGACCAGGCAGCGGCGGGCGTTTCACCGACAGATAGCCATAGGTGCGATTGGTGCGCTGCTCGGCGTCCAGCGGCGTGTAGCCCAGCCAGACATCGAGGACGGGGTCGTCGGTCTGCTTGATGTCGCGTCCGACCCACACCTTAAGGTTCTGGGACGGATAGTCGGTGCGGATGCGCATATGATCGGAAAAATCCGCCTTGGCGTCGGCGCCGCGTGGTCGCATCAGATCGACGATCACCGCCTCGCCGATACTGCCTTTGCCCTCGGTGCGGCTGAAACTGTATTCGACTTCCGCCCAGTCATCGCCATGGCGGCGACCCAGGCAATGAGCCTTGATCGAACCCATCAGTTTTCGATGCATGAACTGGTGATTCATGTCGAACAGGTTCTCGTGCATGAACGTATAGTGGCAGTCGACCTCGCGGTTCAGCCGCCGGGTCTTGTAATCCTTGCGCCGGAACGAGCCGAGCGCTTCGGGAAGACGGGCTTGCGCCAGGGCGGGATCACCGGGGAAAATGAAGATCAGATCGTCGATCTCGGCGGCCGGGTAAGCCTTGACCCCGTTAGGCAGCCGCTCCTTGCCCAGATAGGGCACATCGACGCATTTGCCGGTCTGGTCATAGGCCCAGCCGTGATAGTGGCATTTCAGGCGTTCGCCTTGCACCACACCCAGGTGCAGCGGCACCTGTCGATGAGCGCAGCGGTCTTCCAGCGCGAAAACCTTCCCGGCCTTGCCACGATAAAGCACGATCGGATCACCGGCGAACCGGCGGCCCAGCGTCTTGCCAACCTTGAGTTCGTCGGCCCAGGCGACCGGATACCAGTGATCGGGATGAGCGCCGACGCGTCGCAGGTCAAAGGCGGTCGGCGAATTGGCCGGACGCCTGGTAATCGGTGTCGAACCATCGTCCGGCATGGGCGTCCCCCTCTTCGCGCCCCATCTTTGCCTTACCGAACTGTAATAATACAAGAGCTGTTGTTGTCTCCGATGCGCGGCGGCAACTTCGGCGTCAGAGCCCGGCGGTCAGAAACGCCGCCGACCGACTCTACCAAGAGCCCGCAATGTCTCGAGCGCCATTGCTGTCTAGATTCCGTGCAGCTGGATGTCGGCGGCCGAGCCACCAATCAGCAGGTCGAGGGTGTTGCGAGCGTAACGCTTGGCCTCGCGGACCGACGCGATAGCCTACGTCCGGTCCGATGGCGGGGGCAAGGCGCGGCGCCCCCTGGTAAAGTAAAGGTAGAACGGCAGGGGCGCGAGCGTCACCACGGCCGACCAGAAACCGGAGGCCGGGTCATCGATCACCACCACCGCGATCAGGGCGGCCTGGATCAGTGCGGCGAAAAGCGACAGCGCGGGAAACATCGGCGTGCGGAACGGTCGCTCGAGACCCGGCTCCTTGTAGCGCAGCCACACACCGCTGAGGCAGATCATCAGGATACTGCCGATGCTCCAGGGCGCGTAGATGCGCACGATGCTCTCATAGCTGCCCGAACCGGCGAACAGGGCCGAGACGACACCCACCACGGCGACGCTGAGCCGGGGCGCGCCGCCCTTGGCGACCCGGGCCAAAAAGCGGGGCAGGACGCCGTCGGCGGCCATGCGGAAGGTGATGCGCGAGGCGGCCATGATCTGAAGATTGACAATGGCGGCCAGGGAAATCGCGCCGATGGCGGTAACCGCGGTGTTGCCCATGGCGCCCAGCGAGACCTTGATCGCGTCACCCACGGCCAGCTCTGAGCCGGCGACCTGAGCGGGGGTCAGGACATGGAACAGCGCCGCATTGACCAGCAGATAAAGGACGGTCACCAGGCCGATGCCCATGAAGGTGGCCCGGGCAACATTGCGGTTCGGGCTGTTGACCTCCTCGGAGAAATAGATCGCCGCGTCCCAGCCGGCGTAGGTCTGGTAGATCACCCGGATCGCCATGATGATCGCGCTGACGGCGGCCGCCCCGGTGGCGATCGGATGAATGGCGGCCGGGTGGAAGCCGGCCGGGGCGCGGGGCGACATGAACAGGACCGCCGCCACCAGCAGGAAAGCTCCGCCCTTGATCGCGCTGGCGACGCTCTGCGAGGCGCCGCTGATCCGCGTGCCGGTAAAATTGATCGCGGCTGTGGCGGCGATCAGCCCCACTGCCAGCACGCCGGTGGGCAAGGCCGTCGCAAGGCCCAGACGATGGACATATTCGCCGAACACCACCGAGATGAAGGCGTTGGAGGCCGTCAGCTGCAACCAGGTCAGCCAGCCGGTCATGAAGCCCGTGGCCGGGCCGAAGGCGCGGGTGGCGATCGGATAACTGCCGCCGGCCTTGGGGATCGAGGCCCCGGCCTCCACCAGCGGCATGGCTGTCAGCAGGGCGACGCCGCCGCCCATCGCCCAGAACAGCAGGGTCATGGGAACGCTGTGAATGCCGAGCGCCACCACGCCGGGCGCCCGCATGATCCCCGAACCGATGATCCCACCCACCACCACCGCCAGTCCGAACACGATACCGAGGACCCGGGAAAGTTGATCGTGCCCTTGGGTCGGGCGCGTAAGGCTGTCGGTCATGGACGGGTCGTTTCTCGCACGGAGGTAGTCGGCAACAGTCCGGCGCGAGCCCGGCGAGTCAATGGACCGGGGCCGCCGCCGGTCCGAGCCCTCCACCAAGCGTGGTATACAAGGTTACCAGATTGGTCGCTCGGGCCAGCTTGGCGGCGACCAGGCTCTGGCGGGCGGCGTAAAGCGTGCGCTGGGCGATCAGGGCGTTCAGATAGGTGTCGGCGCCCCGCTGGTAGCGGGCGTCGGAGAGTTGATAGGATTTAAAGGCAGAATCGGTGAGGTCGCGCTGGGCGTCCAGCTGGGTCTCGATCGTGCCGCGCTGGGCCAGGGCGTCGGATACCTCGCGAAACGCGGTCTGGACGGACTTCTCATAGGTCGCCAGGCTGACGTCGCGCCGGGCCTTGGCATAGGCAAGGTTGCCGCGGCTTTGACCGAAGTCGAAGATCGGCTGGGTTACGGTCGGTGCGAAGCTCCAAGTCTCGGAACTGGCGCGGAACAGCATCGACAGGGCCAGGCTGGTGACGCCGCCCGATCCGGTCAGCGAGATATCCGGAAAGAACGCCGCGCGCGCCACGCCGATGTTGGCGTTGGCGGCCTTGAGCTGCTGCTCGGCCTGGACGACATCGGGTCGGGCCAGCAGGACTTTCGAACTCAGGCCGGCCGGCAGTCGGGCCAGCACGACCCCGTCGCTGTCGATATCGGCGGGCAGAAGGTCGTCGCCCACGGGTCCGCCGACCACCAGTTCCAACGCATTGCGGTCTCGCGCCACCTGGGTGGTCAAGCGAGCGACATCGTAGCGGGCCTGATCGACCACGGTCTGAGCCTGAGAGACGTCCAGCTGGGAGGCGACCCCGCCGTTGAACCTGGCTGTCGTCAGCGACACCGTGGCCTCACCGCTCCTGCGGGTGTCCTCGGCGATGGCCAGCAGCGCCCGGTCCGACCCCAAGATCAGCCAGTCTGCCGCGACCCCGCCGACCAGGGTGATCTGGGCCGCGTCCCTGGCCGCGCGAGTCGCGAAATAGCTGTCCAGCGCGGCCTTGGTGGCGTTGCGCACCTTGCCGAACAGGTCGAGCTCCCAGGCGCTGACGCCGACCTTGGCGTTATACAGACGCTCGTTATAGACGCCCGAGCCGCCACCCCCGGACGAGAACCCGCCGCTACCGAGCGCGCTGGTCGGTGTCTGGCCATAGGTGGCGCTGAGCGTGGCGCCCAGTTTCGGGAACAGGTTCGATCGCTCGACCACATACTGGGCGCGGGAGGCGGCCACATTGGCCACGGCGATTCGCAGGTCGCGGCTATTGTCCAGAGCCTGTAGGATCAGCGCCCGCAGCCGGGCGTCGCCGAAGAAGTCGCGCCACGCGCCCACGGGCTGGACAGATGGCGTCGCCGGGGGATAGGCGCCGCCGGACGGCAAGGCCGTGGGCGCCGGGGCGACTGGGCGGCGATAGCTGGGCGCCAGGTCAACACAGGCGCCCAGCGACACGGCCGCGATGGTCAGCAGGGGCAGAGTAAGCGTTCGGCGGCGGACCGGACTCATTTGGCCTTCCCCTTGGCGCGATAGGCGCCGCGCAGCCAGACGAAGAACAGCGGCACGAAGAAGATCGCCATGGCCGTCGCCGCCAGCACGCCGCCGATCACGCCGGTGCCGATGTCGTTCTGGCTGCCCGCCCCGGCCCCGCTCGAAATCGCCAGCGGGAAAACCCCGGCGATGAAGGCCAGCGAGGTCATCAGGATTGGCCGCAGGCGCAGCCGCGCCGCCTGTCGGGCGGCCTCCATCGGCGTTTCGCCCGACTTCTCCGCGTCGTCGGCAAATTGCACGATCAGGATGGCGTTCTTGGCCGACAGGCCGATGGTGGTGAGCAGGCCGACCTGGAAATAGATGTCGTTGTAGAAACCGCGCAAGGTGGCGGCCAGCAAGGCCCCGAACACCCCCAGCGGCACCACCAGCATCACCGCCGCCGGGATCGACCAGCTCTCGTAAAGCGCCGCCAGGCACAGGAACACCACCAGCATCGACAGGCCGAGCAAGGCCGGCGCCTGCGAGCCGGAAAGCTGTTCCTGATAGGAGATGCCGGTGAACTCATAGCCTATGCCCGGCGGCAGCTTGGCCATGATCTTCTCGACCTCGGCGATCGCCGCGCCCGAACTCTTGCCCGGCGCGGCTTGGCCCTGGAGGTCCATGGCCGGCAGTCCGTTATAGCGCTGCAGCTGGGCCGGCCCGAGGATCCAACTGGTGTTGGCGAAGGCGGAGAACGGCGCCATGGCGCCGCTGGACCCCCGCACACGCCACAAGCCCAGGTCTTCCGGCCGCGAGCGGAAGGGCGCGTCGCCCTGCAGATAGACCTTCTTGATCCTGCCCCGGTCGATGAAATTGTTGACGAACTGGCCGCCCGACGCGGTGGTCAGCGTATCGTTGACGTCGGCCGGAGCGACGCCGAGGGCGCCGGCGCGCGCCTGGTCGACCTCAAGATGCAGCTGGGCGGTGTCTTCCTGACCATTGGGACGAACCCCGGCCAGGATCGGGCTTTGCGCCGCCATGCCGAGAAACTGATTGCGCGCCGCCAGCAGCTTGGCGTGACCGAGGCCGGCTCGGTCCTCGAGCTGGACGTCGAAGCCCGAGGAGTTGCCGAGTTCCTGGACGGCCGGCGGAACCAGCACGAACACCCGGGCGTCCCGCGACTTGGAGAAGGCGGCCATGGCCCGGCCGGCGATGGCCGGGGCGTGATTGGCCGCGCCGTGCCGCTTGTTCCAGGGCTTGAGGTGCACGAAGGCTTGGCCGAGGTTCTGTCCGGCCCCGGCGAAATTGAAGCCGCTGACGTTGTAGACACCGTCGATATTGGCCTTTTCGGAGGTCTCGAAATAGTCGCGCAGCTTGGCGCCCACCGCCACGGTCCGGTCCAGGGTGGCGCCGGTGGGCAGGTTGATGAGGGCGATCATCACCCCCTGGTCTTCCTCGGGCAGAAAGGCGGTGGGCAGCCGGGCGAACAGCAGGACCATGGCCGCGGCGACCACACCATAGATGATCACCATCGGAAGTGGCCGAGCCAGAATTCGGCCGATCAGGCCGTCATAGCGCTTCACGCCGCTATCAAAAGTACGGTTGAACCAGCCGAACGGGTTGTTGCCAGTGGCCCGGGAACCCTTTTTGGTCGGCCGTAACAGGGTGGCGCACAGGGCCGGGGTCAGAACCAGGGCCACCAGCACCGACAACACCATGGCAGAGACGATGGTCACCGAGAACTGTCGATAGATCACGCCGGTCGAACCGCCAAAGAACGCCATCGGCAGGAACACCGCCGACAGCACCAGGGCGATGCCGACCAGGGCGCCGGTGATCTCGCCCATCGACTTGAGGGTGGCTTCCTTGGGAGACAGCCCCTCCTCCTCCATGATCCGCTCGACGTTCTCCACCACCACGATGGCGTCGTCGACCAGCAGGCCGATCGCCAGGACCATGGCGAACATGGTCAGGGTGTTGATGGAATAGCCGAATGCCGCCAGCACGCCGAAGGTGCCCAGCAGCACCACGGGCACCGCGAGGGCCGGAATCAGGGTGACACGCCAGTTCTGCAGGAACACGTACATCACCACCACCACCAGGGCGATGGCCTCGATCAGGGTGATGATCACCTCCTGAATCGACAACCGCACGAAGGTGGTGTTGTCCACCGGGAAGGTCATGGAGACGCCGGACGGCAGGCTGGCGGCGAGTTCAGTGGCGCGCTTTTTGACCGCGTCGGCGGTGTTCAGGGCGTTGGCGCCGGGCGCCAGCTTTATGGCAACCCCGGCTGCTGCGTGGCCATTGAACTTGCTCGTCACACCGTAGTTTTCGGCGCCCAGCTCGACCCGCGCCACGTCGGAGAGCCGCACCCTCGAGCCGTCGGTGGCGCTGCGCAGCAGGATGGCTTTGAACTGTTCCGGGGTCTGTAGGTAGGACTGGGCGGTGACTGTGGCGTTGAGCGCCTGGCCCGGAGGCGTCGGCTGGCCGCCGATCTCACCGGCCGACACCTGGACGTTCTGGGCGAGGATGGCGGCGCGCACATCCGACGGCATCAGATTGTAATAACTAAGCTTATAGGGATCTAGCCAGACCCGCATCGCATACTGGCCGCCGAAAATCTGCAGGTCGCCAACCCCATCGACGCGCGCCAGGGGGTCGACGAAGCGGCTGTTGACGATGTCGGCGATATCGGTGGTGCTATGGCGTCCGTCGGTGTCGTAGAGGCCGACCACCAGCAGGAAGCTGGTCTGCGACTTGGCGACCACGACGCCCTGCTGCTGCACCTGCGACGGAAGCAGCGGCGTGGCGGCCTGAAGCTTGTTCTGCACCTGCACCTGGGCGATGTCGGGATTGGTCCCCGGCGCGAAGCTGGCGACGATCTGCACTTGGCCGTTCGAGCTGCTGGTCGAGGAAAAATACAGCAGGTGATCGAGCCCTTTGAGCTGCTGCTCGATGACCTGGGTGACCGCGCTCTCCACGGTTTGGGCCGAGGCGCCCGGATAGTTGGCGGTGATCGAGACCGCCGGCGGCGCGATGGTCGGATACTGCGCGATCGGCAGTGACTTGATCGCCAGCACGCCCATCAGGGCGATAATGATGGCGATGACGACCGCGAAGATCGGCCGTTCGATGAAGAAACGCGACACGCGGCGGGCCTAGTGGGCCGAGACGACGTGAACGGGCGCCCCGGGCTTGACCGACTGCAGCCCCTCGACGATCAATCTGTCGCCCGCCGCCAGGCCTGAGGTCACCAGCCATTTATCGCCGACCGTCGAGGCGGTGGTCAGCACGCGGGGTTCGGCCAGGCCCTTGGCGTTGACGACCATGGCGACGGGCTGGCCTTTCTCGTCGCGGGTGATGGCGGGCTGGGGCGCCAGAATGCCGGCCTTGTCGACACCCTCCACGACCACCGCGCGGACGAACAGGCCGGGCAACAGCAGGCCCTTGGGGTTGGGGAACTGGGCCCGCAGCGTGACCGCGCCGGTGGTCTGGTCGACCGTGACCTCGGTGAACTGCAGGCGACCTTCGACCGGATAGAGACTGCCGTCCTCCAGCTTCAGCCGCACCTTCAATCCGCCCGGCGTGCCGTCGGTCACCCGGCCCGACTCGATGGCTTGACGCAGTTTCACCACCTCGGCGGCCGATTGGGTCAGATCGACATAGATCGGATCGAGACGCTGGATGGTGGTCAGGGCCGCCGCCTGCCCGGAAGTGACCAGGGCGCCCTTGGTGAAGGCCGAGCGGCCGGCGCGGCCCGAGATCGGCGCGTTCACCCGCGTGTAGGCAAGGTTGATCGCAGCGGCCTCGACCGCCGCCTTCTGCTGCTGGACGCCGGCCACCGCCTGCCCGGACGCCGCCTTGGCGTCATCGAAATCCTGGCGGCTGACCGCGTTGATCTTGACCAGATCGCCGTAGCGATCGGCCTTGGCCTTGGCGCTGGCCACGCTGGCCTCGGCGCTGGCGAACTGGGCCCTGGCCTGGTCGAGAGCGGCGCGATAGGGCGCGGGGTCGATCTGGTAGAGCGCCTGACCCGCGTGGACATCGCCGCCCTCGACGAACGGGCGGCCGATGATGATGCCGTTGACCTGGGGGCGAACCTCGGAGGTTTCGAACGGACTGGTGCGCCCGGGTAGCTCGGCGGTGATTTCCACCGGCTGGGCCGCCAGGGTCTGAACGACCACGTCGGCGGGGCCATGCGGTGGCGGGCCGCTGGGGTGGCCGCATCCGGCTAGAGCCGCGACCATCAAACCGAAGGGCAGGATCAGGGCCAGGGCGGGGGCGGGGGCCAAGGCGGGGGCCGGGGCCGGGGAATGATGCACTGCGATCGCCAACGGTTCAGGCTGCGCCACACTTGCCTCGGCTGGAAACACGGCGCGGCGCCGCAGGTGCGAAGGAGCATAAGCGGGTGTAGGGTGATTTCAAGCCGTAACGCGCACTTTAACTTATCAACGTTCACGTTATCTTTGGCATCATCGTCCCCGAGGACGCTCGCCGGTTAGGGTGCACCAATCAGATCCCGCCTCGCCGCCTCCGATTCCTCGGCGTAGCGCCGGGTGGCGTGGGCCTCCGACAACAGACCGACCGGCCGGCCGGCGGGGTCTAGAACCGCCAGTTCGTCGCCCTCGGAGGCGTCGAACGCGGCCATGATGTCCTTGATGGTCATTTCCGGCGTCAACGACGCGTTACGAAGAATGGCGAACCGTTCGATCAGGCCTTCAACGTCCGGATCGGCGTGGACCGCAGAAACCGGAATGATCCCGGCATAGCGGCCGACGTCATCGACGGCGACCACACGCCGGGTCGAGCCGAGCGGAAAGCGTTCGCGAAAAGCGGCCGGCGCCATGTGTGCCGAGACCGTCGCCGTACCGACGCGCATCATCCGCCCGGCGGTCAAGGTTCGTAGCCAGCCGACATCATGGGCGCTGCGGATGGTCTCGCCACGCAGGTGCAACCGCCAGGTGGAGAATGAATAGCCGAAGGTCTCGCGCACGATCAGGCTGGCGACGATCGAGGCGGTCAAGGTGGCTGCGGCAAGCCCGAAATCGCCGGTGGTCTCCAGGACCAGGAAGGACATGGTGAAGGGCCCGCCGATGATCGCCACCGCCAATGCGCCCATGCCGACCAGGGCGCCGGCCAGGGGATCGATACCGAGGCTGACTCCCGCCGCCGCCAGGGCGACCATGCAAAGCCGGCCGAGAAGCGAGCCCAGATAAAGCGAGGCGAAGAACAGTCCGCCGCGGAAGCCGAAACCGAGGGCCACCACCGAAGCGGAGGTCTTTGCCAGCAGCAGCCCCAG
>JAYTXV010000326.1:0-1755 GCA_043742805.1 Caulobacteraceae bacterium
TCATCGTTCAGCCCCTGGCTGACCATCGAGATCTTGAGAACGTTTTCCGGCCGGATCGAGATCTGCTCGCCCCAGTGGGCGTTGAACAGTCCGTCCGAATAGAAAGCCAGCAATCGGGAAACCAGACGCAGGTAGGCTGCGTCGGAAGACGCCCTGATACGGCCGCTGGCCCAGCCGAAGGTCGCCGGTAGGTCGTGGGTGCGCAGGGTGACCCGGGTGATCACGCCCAGGCCGCCGCCGCCTCCGCCCTTCAGCGCCCACAACAGATCGGCGTTACGATGGGCGTTGGCGATACGGATGGCGCCGTCGGCGGTGACCACCTCGGCCTCCGGCAGATGCGCCGACGAGGTTCCGAAGCGCTTGGAAAAAGACCCGAAGCCGCCGCTCTGGATATGACCGGCGACACTCACTGTGGTGCAGCCCCGCCCTGCACATAGCGGCCAGTCTTGGTGCTGGCCGCGTCATAGAGGTCCATCCAGACCGCGCCGGCGCCGGCGCTGACGGCTGTAACCGGCGCTTGGGAAGCGGGGGCGCCCTTAGGCGTGAACGCGTCATGAACCGTGACGTCGCGCATCGGCCGGGTCCAGATCATCAGCGAGTCGGGGGCGTTGGAGGTTCCGAGGCAGCTGTGCCCACCCCCCTTCACCACCAAGCGCAGGTTGTGGCGCCGGTTTGATCAGATTACCGCCGACCCGAACCTTTAGTGCGGCCCAATGGTCGGCCGAAGGCCAAACAGGGTCGCCCGGCTTGACGCGGCGCGCGCCGGCCGCCGGGCCCGACGCACCAGAGTTCGCGCCGGCCAGGAACGGCAAGCCGGCGGCGATTTCCAGGAGTTGACGTATACGCATCAGCCGCCACCAAAATCACCTTCCCCGTGGACGGGAAGAAAGGACCCGCGTGTCTACCCGCCGTAGATCACCGACATCGTCTCGGCGACGCAGGCGGGGCGGGCCTCGCCCTCGATTTCGATCGTGCATTCGTTCTTGATCTGCAGGCCGCCGGCCTTCGGCTCGACGCCGATCAGCTTCTGGCGCAGGCGAACTCGCTTGCCGATCCGGACCATGTTGGTGAACCGCACCTTGTCGGAGCCGTAGTTGATGCCCCGGGTGACGCCCTTGACCGGCAGCATGCCCGCCGAGAGGAACGGGATCAGGGACAGGGTCAGATAGCCGTGGGCGATCGGTCCGCCCATTTCCTTGGTGGCCCGTTCGACATCGACATGAATCCACTGATGGTCCCCGGTGGCGTCGGCGAACTTGTTGACTCGGTCCTGCGTGATTTCGACCCAGTCGGACACGCCGACCTCGGTTCCCACCAGAGCCGGCAGGTCTTTCATCTCGACGGGCTCCATGGCCTCATCCCCTTTATTGACGATTAATCGTTGAATGTGATCGCAAGCCTATAGGCCCTTGACGATCGGCGCCTCGGCCTTGCCCCAATACGCGTCACGGATCAGGCGTTTATAGAGTTTACCGGTGGCGTGCCGGGGCAATTCCTGCATGAAGTCGATGCGCCGGGGTGTCTTGACGTGGGACAGGTTGGCGCGGGCGTAGGCGGACAGTTCCAAAGCCAGCGCCTCGCCCATTTCGCTCCAGTCGGCAGGCTGGATCACAGCGACCACTTCCTCGCCCATTTCCTCATGCGGAGCGCCGACCACGGCGACGTCGGCGACCTTGGGGTGGCCGATCAGCAGGTTCTCGATCTCCTGGGGATAAATGTTCACACCGCCGGAGATGATCATGAAGCTCTTGCGGT
>JAYTXV010000327.1:0-5206 GCA_043742805.1 Caulobacteraceae bacterium
CACGGTCGCGGTGAGAACGGGGTTGCTAGAGCAAACCGCCCTTAATCGGAATCGATTGAGGGCGGGCGATTTGCTCCAAAATGTTATTGTGTAGAGCGCTGTTGAAGCGAAAACCGGTGCCCATATGTGGCTGGGCCCTGTCCTGAAAGGCCTGGCGGTTTGGGTGCGCGATCGGTTGCATCCCTATGTCCGGCCTGTTTTCGCGGCGAGCCGCTGGCAAAAATGGTTTCCGCCAGGCGGGTTCCAATCACTTTTGGGGCCGCTTCAGGCCAGCGGGAACCGCAGAGTGTCCACCCTGTTGGATCGATTGATCCCACCATCCGCTCCTTGCAAGTTCGGTGCCGTCCAGGGGGCCGTCCACACCCTAACTTTTCGCACGGCGCTCTAGATCAGCCGGGCCTTGGCAAAGTCGACGACGAGCGGTTCAACGCCTAGCGCCGCAAGGAAAGAGCGGAAGCCGTCTCTGCTGACGGTCGTCGTCGCGATGTTGGTCAAAGGGTGGAAGTTCACCTGGGCTGCGTCGGACAGGACGGCGTCCAGGACGAATCGGACACGGCGGCCGACGTCGTTGATCAGAGCGAAGGCGGTGACCGATCCAGGCGTAACGCCTAACACTTCCCCCATCAGCGCGGTGGCGCCGAACGACAGGCGGCCCGAACCGATCACAGCGGGCAGGCGCTTCAGATCTATCGGCGTGTCCTGCTCCGCCGAAATCAGCCACAGCTGACCCTTGGCGTCTTTGAGGAACAGGTTTTTGGTGTGGGCGCCCGTCAGCGCGGCCTTGATGTCTTCGCCCTCGTCGACACGGAACACGGCCGGATGGTCAAGGGTGACCTGATCGACGCCATGGTCGTCAAGAAATGCGATAAGGCCGGCGCGGTCGAACATGTCGGCGGTTCTAGCCGATTCGACGCTGGGGCGGCGGCGCGTTAAAGCCGGTGACCCGATCACTTCCCTCAATTCGAGCCCGCGCCATGCAGCTGGAATGCTATCCGATGTCCACCCGTCCGCCGGATATCGTTCCCGGGCGGCCGCAACGCGCATGGATGGAGACGTTTCTCGACCGTCACCCCTATCGGTGCCTGCCGCTGACGATGGCCAACACCACGGGATGGGAGATTCTCTGTCCGGTCAGCTTCACCGCCGAGTGGAACGGCGGCATGGGCCAGACCGACATCACTTTCAAAGCGGACCACCCATTCCCGGACTTCGGGGATTTAGTGAAGAGCCATTTCTCGCACGCGGTGATGACCTTCCACCCCGGATATATGTTCCGAACGCCGGAAAACTGGTCGATGTGGGTCGGCGGGCCACCCAACCACATCAAAGACGGCATCCAGGCGCTTGAGGGCCTGGTGGAGACCGACTGGCTGCCCTTCCCCTTCACCATGAACTGGATCTTCACCCGGCCTGGTCGGGTGCGTTTCGTGAAGGGAGAGCCCTTCTGTTTCATTGTCCCGATACAGGACAAGCCGTTGGAAAACTTTCAACTGGTCCAGAAATCCCTCGACCGAAACCCTGACCTCCGGGGGCAGTATGATGCATGGCGCGCCCGGCGCGACGACTTCAACGCCCGCATCCACAAGGGCGACCCCGGGGCTGTGAAGGAAGCCTGGCAGCGATACTACTTCAAGGGCGAACTACCGGACGAAACGGGGCCAGCGCCGACCGGGCACGTCAACAAGCGGCGGTTGAAGCCGCTTAAGCTGGGATTTTAACAACGGCGCCCTCCGGAAGTGCGCGCGTCATGAGGCAAGATGGTGAGCACAAGACCCGCGCGGGCGGAACCCGCCAGCTTGGAAAACGCCCGGTCGACGAGAGCGGCCGCGATCGCCAGGTTCGGCCGTCCTCAGCTAATGATGATATTGACCCGGCCCACATCCGTCGGATTACTGGCCGGTCCGATGCGGCCTCGGATGTCCACGGGATTGGCGAAACCGGGGCTGGCGGGCGCCAACTCCCCCGCGCCGTCGAGCACCGCCAAGGTCGCCTTGTAAGGACGGCCAGGATTGACGCTGTCGACCGCCACCCAGTTGACGCGAATTTTCACCTCCTGATCGGACAGATCGAAAGAAATCTGATCGGTCCAGGTGGCGGTGTTTTCGGTTTTTGACCGAGACAGCCGGCACATTGGCGCGCGCGGATCAGGGTCAATGTCGGCGCTGTAAAGATAGACGGAGGAGTCTACCGCAAGGGTCACCCGAATCGGCCCCGGCGTTGTACTTCGCCTCAGGCGAACGGTCGTCATTTCAGGCCCTTCCAGAACCGGTCCCAGCCCCTATCGCCCTCGGCCGAGTATGTTCGCTGACGCCGCGCTGCCCGTCTGTCGCTTCTCGCACAACACCAATGTGATATTCGCCACATTGATTGGAAAACGCGTTAGTGTCCTCTGGATGTTCAGTGGCCGCCAAGCGTTGCCGCAGGGCGATAGTTTAGCATTCGGGCGAAACGCCCGCAGGGGGTCGTCTAGTGTCGGATGCCGCGAGCCTCGGTTTCTTTGCCGCCATGACACCCGCGATGCGCAAGGAGACACTGGAGCGTGTGCGGATGGTGCGAACGCGAAAAGGCCAGGCGCTGCTCAGCAAAGGTGATCGTTCGACGGACGTGTTTTTTATCCTTGAGGGTCGGCTCCAGGCGTTGCTTTACTCGGCTAGTGGGCGCGAAATCTCATTGCGCGACCTCGTGGACGGCGATCTGTTCGGTGAAATGGCGGCGATCGACGAGGACAGCCGGTCGGCCAGCATCGTTGCCCTGGCCGAATCGCGACTGCTGGTGATGTCCCGCGCGGAGTTCCGCGCGGCGCTAGACGGCTCGCCCGGCGCCGCGATCTGGCTGATGAGGCACTTGACCGCGCGGATCCGCTCCCTCACCGAACGGGTGTTCGAACTGAGCGCCTTGAACGTTCAGTCGCGGCTGCATTGCGAGCTTCTGCGCATGGCCGCCGCCTCACCGGGGGGCCTCGAGATTCGCCCGGCCCCAACCCACGCCGAACTGGCCAACCGCATCGGCACCCATCGCGAGGCGGTGACCCGCGAGATGCGCGCCCTGGCCTCGCAGAACATCATCAAGACCGGGCGCCGCCGCCTCGAGTTCGTCGACCTCGCTCGCCTGCAGACCACGGTGGGCTTGGTCGCGCTCAACAGTGGGGATAGCCTCCGCGGCGGATGACCCGCTGCGGAGAGTCGCGGCCACCAGGGCTATTGCGCCACGTTCGTTGACACCCCCCGCTTGAGGTTTAGAAGACCCAAAGTTGGATGCAAAGGGACCACGACGTTCTATGGCTGAAACCTCGACAGGCGCCAGACCGCGCCCGCTTTCGCCGCATGTGCTCGCCTGGCGCTGGCATGTGACGATGGCCGCCTCGATCGCCAACCGAGCGTCTGCCGGCGCGGCGTTCGTCGGTATGTTCCTGCTGGCCGGATGGGCCCTCGCGCTGGCCTCGGGCCAGGAGGCTTACGAGACCTACATGGGCCTTTTGGGGTCGATCCCCGGCAAGATCGTCCTATTCGGTTTCACACTCGCGGTGATGTACCATCTCGCGGGCGGCGTGCGTCATCTGGTTTGGGACCTCGGCAAGGGCTACCGCAAGGATATCGCCAGCCTCTCGGCCTGGGCCTGCTTCGTCTTCGCCGTCGTCGGCTCGATCGCCTTCTGGGTGGTCGCCGGTCTGATCGGAGCCCTATAATGAGTGGCTATCGCACGCCTCTTGGCCGCGCCCGCGGCCTCGGCTCCGCCAAGGATGGTGTCGGCCGGTTCATCATGGAACGCGTGACCTCGGCCGCGCTGGTTATCCTGGTGATCTGGGCTCTCGCATCGGCGCTCGTCCTCGCCCAAGGCGGCTACGCCGGCGCCGTCATCTGGTTGGCGTCCCCGGTCAACGCCGCGCTGCTTGTCATGCTGGCGGCCGTCGGATTCTACCATATGCAGGTGGGCATGTCGGTGATCGTCGAGGATTACATCCATCGCCATACGACCAAGGCCGTGTTGCTGCTGGCCAATGCCTTCGTCTGTTGGGGCGGGATGGCGCTCACCATCATTTGTGTCTTAAAAGTTGCGTTGCTTCGAGGAGGACAGTAACCATGACCTATAAGGTCATCGACCACAGGTTCGACGTGGTCGTCATCGGAGCTGGCGGCTCGGGCCTGCGCGCAGCGCTCGGCTGTGCCGCGGCTGGCTTGAAAACCGCCTGCGTCACCAAGGTGTTTCCGACCCGGTCGCACACCGTCGCGGCCCAGGGCGGTATCTCCGCCAGTCTTGGCAATATGGGCGAGGACGACTGGCGCTGGCATATGTACGACACCGTCAAGGGCTCCGACTGGCTCGGCGACCAGGACGCCATCGAATACCTCGTGCGCAACGCCCCGGCGGCGGTCTATGAACTGGAGCACTGGGGCGTGCCGTTCTCGCGTACGTCGGAAGGCAAGATCTATCAGCGAGCGTTCGGTGGCATGACCCGCAACTTCGGCGAGGCGCCGATCCAGCGCACCTGCGCCGCGGCCGACCGCACTGGCCACGCCATGTTGCATACCATGTATGGCCAGGCGCTGAGCAAGTCGGTGGAGTTCTTCATCGAATACTTCGCGCTCGACCTGATCATGGATGAGGGCGTCTGCCGCGGTGTGACGGCGTGGAAGCTCGACGATGGCACGATGCACCGCTTCGCGGCCCAGACCGTCGTCCTGGCCACCGGTGGCTACGGCCGCGCCTATTTCTCCTGCACCTCGGCCCACACCTGCACCGGCGATGGTGGCGGCATGGCCCTGCGCGCCGGCCTGCCGCTACAGGACATGGAATTTGTTCAATTTCACCCAACCGGCATCTACGGTGCCGGCTGCCTGATCACCGAAGGCGCGCGGGGCGAGGGCGGTTATCTGACCAACTCCGAGGGCGAGCGCTTCATGGAGCGCTATGCGCCCAGCGTGAAGGATCTGGCACCGCGCGACATGGTCAGCCGGGCCATGACCATCGAGATTCGCGAAGGCCGCGGCGTGGGCCCCAAGAAAGACCACATCAACCTCCACCTCGACCACCTCGATCCCAAGATTCTCCACGAACGCCTGCCCGGCATCTCCGAGACGGCCAAGGTGTTCGCCGGGGTCGATGTCACCAAGCAGCCGATCCCGGTGCTGCCGACGGTGCACTACAACATGGGCGGCATCCCCACGAACCGGAACGGCGAGGTCGTCACACTCAGCGGCGACAACCC
>JAYTXV010000328.1:0-1512 GCA_043742805.1 Caulobacteraceae bacterium
CAGGCCGGCGCCGACCAGACTGTTATGCACGAACAGCAGCCCCTCGCGCATCGGCGCGCCGACATGGTCGCTGAACTCGGTCGGCGCGGCGCCGGTGCCACCTTCAGTGCCGTCGACGACAATGAAGTCGGGCGTCACCCCGCTCTGCAACATCGCCTTGACGATACCCATGAACTCCCACGGATGCCCCAGGCACAGCTTGAAGCCCACCGGCTTGCCCCCGGACAAGTCGCGCAGCCGAACGATGAAGGCCATCAGCTCCAGGGGCGTGGAGAAGGCGGTGTGGCGCGAGGGCGAGACGCAGTCGACGCCCAGCGGCACGCCCCGGGTCTGCGCGATCTCGGGTGTCACCTTGGCGGCCGGCAGCACCCCGCCGTGGCCGGGCTTGGCGCCTTGGCTCAGTTTGATCTCGATCATCTTCACCTGATCGAGACGGGCGTGGTCGGTGAACAGGTCGGCATCGAAATGGCCGTCGGGCGTGCGGCAGCCGAAATAGCCGCTGCCCAGTTCCCAGACGATGTCGCCGCCCATCTCCTGGTGATAGGGCGACAGGCCGCCCTCGCCGGTATCGTGGCTGAATCCGCCGCGTTTGGCCCCGGCGTTGAGGGCGCGGATGGCGTTGGCGCTCAGCGCCCCGAAACTCATCGCGGAGATGTTGAAGACCGAAGCGCTATAGGGCCGGGCGCAGTTGGGACCGCCGATGGTGATGCGGAAGGTCGCCGGATCAGCCGTCGGGACCGGCGATGTCGAATGGCCGATAAATTCATAGCCTTCGGCATAGACCTGCAACAGGGTGCCGAACGGGCGCTCGCCGACACTGCCCTTGGCGCGCTCATAGACCAGTCCCCGCTGGGCGCGTGAAAACGGCGCCGCCTCCTCGTCGGCCTCGATCAGATATTGCCTCAGTTCGGGGCGCACCGCCTCCACCAGCCAGCGGATATGGCCTATCACCGGATAGTTGCGCTGGATCGAATGGCCCTCCTGCCTCAGGTCGCGAAACCCCAGCAGCACCAGGGCCGCCAGCGGCGCGGCCAGCCACCAACCGAGGATGAAATGCATCAGCCCGGCGGCGACCGCCAAAACCAGCAGCAGCCCGCAGACGCAGAACACGGCGTAGCGGCTAGGCGGGAGAATTCGGGTCGTTGTCATGACGCCACCTTAGGGGAATTACGGGTGGGCTGACATCCGGCGCCGCCGGGGCCGACGGGAAGCCGACTGAAGGCCAACTGAAAGCCGACTGAAAGCCAACGGGCGCGATCATCGCCCCCCTGGCGTTCGCGGGGGATTTGCTGTGAAAGTGAACGCCAGGGAGACATGCCGATGCCGCCGACGTCCATAGCCGCCTTCGCCCTGCCCACGGCAGACGGCGCGCGCATCACCGCCTTCAGGGCGCTGCCGGCCGGCCGAGCCCGCGCCATCGTCCAGATCGCTCACGGCATGGCCGAGCACTTCGGGCGCTACGGCGCGCTGACCAACGCCCTGACCGGCGCGGGCTACGCGGTCTACGCCAAT
>JAYTXV010000329.1:0-2770 GCA_043742805.1 Caulobacteraceae bacterium
CAGTGGAGCATAGCCAAGGTGAAGCCCCGCATCGACCATAAGGGTTTCTCCGGTGATGTGGCGGGATGCCGGCGCGGCCAGAAACACCGCCGCGCCGGCGATATCCTCCGCCGTTGAGGCGACTTTGAGTGGCATGGTCTCGGCGACGCCTTGGCGCATGCGATCAAGCTGTTCGGTGGTCATGCCCCGGCTAAACCAGGGTGTGTCGATATAGCCCGGGCATATCGCGTTGACGCGGATTTTTGGGGCCAGGGCGCGGGCCAGAGATATCGTCATGGTTATCAGCGCCCCTTTCGAGGCGGCGTAGGGTATGGAACTGCCGATCCCCAGAACACCTGCCACCGACGCGGTGTTGACCACGGCGCCAGCCGCGGGACATGCCTCCAGCAGGGCGCGCGCGGCCCTGACCATCTGATAGGCTCCCACAACATTCACCGCGTAAATCCGCATGAAGTCCTCGGCCGAGACGGCGTCCAGCGCGGCGTGATTGTTGGCGAATTTCGTAACACCGGCGTTGTTGAACAGGGCGTCGATGCGGCCGAACGGTTCGGCGGCCGCAACGATCCGCACACAATCTCCGTCCTTCGCGACGTCGCCCTGAACCAGCACGCCACGGGCGCCGACGGCCTCGACCAGAGCCTTGGTCTCCCGGGCCTCGGCTTCGCTTGAGGCATAGTTGATCACCACCGTCGCCGCCCCGCGGCCGGCCGTCTCGACGGCGATGGCGCGGCCAAGCCCCGTTGACGCCCCGGTGATCAACACGACCCTCCCGTCGAAATCCTTACCTGCCATGGCCATCTCCTCGATTTATGATTGTTGAGCCACTGATAGCGTCGGCGTTCGCTATTGTCTTCGCCCCCTGTCGGCGATGGGGGAACCGCGCTAGATCGTCCGCCATGGAAGACATTCATCTTACCCAGCTCGGCCAAGAGGCGCGCGGGTTCCAAAGCCCCGAAGTGGCGATCCTTGAGTGCGTGCCAAACCCGCAGGCCGGGACGCTTTTCCTGGCCCGGTTCACGGCGCCGGAGTTCACGTCACTGTGCCCCGTGACGGGTCAGCCAGATTTCGCGCGGCTGATAATAGATTATGCACCGGCTGATTGGCTGGTGGAGTCAAAGTCCCTGAAACTCTATCTCGGCGCCTTCAGAAACCATGGTGCTTTTCATGAGGATTGCACCCTCACGATCGGCCGCCGGATCGTGGAGGCCGCCAAGCCGACCTGGTTGCGAATCGGCGGCTATTGGTACCCGCGGGGTGGCATACCGATCGACGTGTTCTGGCAGACTGGCCCGGCGCCAGAGGGGCTGTGGTTGCCCGATCAGGGGGTCGAATCCTATCGAGGACGCTGAGGCCCCGGGTGTCAGGGCGTCCAGAACGACAGGATGGCGTCAAGTTCCGGCCGAACCCGCTCCATCGGTGCATCAGTGTTGGCGCCCAGATGCACGAAGCCCGCCACCCGCTCACCCTCTTCGACCCCAAGAAGGCGAGTCGCGTCTTCGTCGTAGGCATACCAGTCGGTGATCCAGTTGGCGCCAAAGCCCATGGCCTGTGCGGCGATGATCAGCAGCGTACAGACTGCGCCGGCGGAAAGTTGTTGTTCCCATTCAGGTATTTCGCTTTGGACCGGATGCGAGATTACCGCGACGGTCACGGGCGGCGCCCGCATCTTGGCCAGTTTCGCCTGAGCCTTGGCGGCTTCTGGGCGAGTTGCGGCAATGGCCTCCAGCGCATGGACGAACGCGATTTTGGCGTCGCCCCGAAGCACGACGAAACGCCACGGCGCCAGCTTGCCGTGGTCGGGCGCTCTGGCCGCCAGGATGAGCAGCGCCGTGAGTTCCTGGTCCGTTGGGCCTGGCTCGGCCAGATTCACCGCCGAGGCGGACCGGCGCCGGGCCAGGAAATCGAGAGTCTGCGACGACGGCTCTATAGCCAGGCTGTCGCCAAATCGTGGGGCGGGGGAGGGCAGGGGGGCCAAGGGTTTCCTTGCGGCGCATCTTGAAAGGCGAGCTCTGCTATAGCGTCCCTATTGAAGTTCTCAATGGCGCTCAGGCACCACCCTCCCCATATCCCAGTAGCGCGCGATTCATCAAGTGAGGGGTCGGGTCGTTGAATGCGAGAGGAACGGCATGGCTCAGCATCTTGAAGTGGTTGATGGTGGTTTCTTTCCGCGTGTTTGGCCGTCCCTGCGCAGTGAAGCGCAACGCGTCGCCAGGGACGAGCCAAGCTTGGCGTCCCTGCTCAATGCGGTGATCATTCGCCACTCTGATCTTTCGGCAGCCCTGTCCTACCAGCTGGCGCGGAAGCTGGGCGACCAGGAATTGCGCGCGATGAGCCTGCGCGAGGTTGCTCAGGAGGCCTACGCCGCCGAGCCTTCGATCATCGAAGACGCGGAGGCGGACCTGCGCGCGGTGTTCGAGCGCGACCCGGCGTGCAAGGGTTTCGTCCAGCCCTTTCTTCATTTCAAAGGCTTCCACGCCCTTCAGACCCATCGAGTCTCGCACTGGCTTTGGCGCTCGGGGCGGGAGGATCTGGCCTTCTACCTTCAGAGCAGGATGTCCGAGTTGTTTCAGGTGGATATCCACCCCGCCGCCGTCATCGGTTCAGGCGCTTTCCTCGACCACGGCACAGGTATCGTGATTGGTGAAACAGCGGTGATCGGCGACAACGTCTCGATGCTTCACGGCGTCACGCTGGGCGGCACCGGCGCGGAGCGAGGGGATCGCCATCCCAAGATCGGCAATGGCGTGCTGTTGGGCGCCGGCGCCAAGAT
>JAYTXV010000330.1:0-5635 GCA_043742805.1 Caulobacteraceae bacterium
CTGGCCGCCAGCGGGGTGTTTCCGCCGATGGCGCTGAGTTTCCTGCGCACCGGCGAGGAGACCGCCCGGCTTGGCCTGATGCTCGGGCGACTGGCCGACGTGCTGGACCGCACGGTGCGCTCGACGATCCAGCGAATGATCGGCATACTAACCCCCGCGATCACGGTCGTCATGGGCGCCGTCGTCGCCACCGTGATCGCGTCCATCATGTCGGCGATACTTGGCTTCAACGATCTGGCGCTTTCTCCATGACCCACCCCGCCCCGATCTCAACGACAGCGCCGGAACGACTCGGCAAGCGGCCGCGACGCCGCCGGGGCGACGAGGGTTTCACCCTGCTGGAAATGCTAGTGGTGCTGGCGATCATGGGCCTGCTGGCCGCGATCATCGCGCCGCAGGTGCTGAAATACCTCGGCACGTCGCGCAGCCAGACCGCCAAGGTGCAAATTCAGAACGTTGACGCGGCCCTGCAGCTGTTCCGCCTGGATGTCGGGCGCTTCCCGACCCAGGAAGAGGGCCTGGGCGCCCTGGTCACCGCGCCGTCCACGGCTCCTGGCTGGAACGGACCCTATCTTCAGAAGTCAGCGGCCCTGAGCGACCCGTGGGGAACTCCCTATGTTTACAAAATCCCAGGCAAACACGGAGAGATCGACGTCTATAGTCTGGGCTCCGACAAGGCCGAAGGCGGGACCGGCGAGGCGGCCGATGTCGGAAACTGGTGACGCGGCGGGCCAAAACGCGCCGCCATTCGCGTCCCAGGCCGGAACGACCCTGATCGAGGCTCTGGTCGTGGTGGCGATCACCACCATGGTCGCCCTGATCGGCTTTCCCCGGATGCAGCAAGGGCTTGTCACCCTGGCCCAGCGTCAGACCGTCGCTGTGGTCGCCGCGCGGTTGCGCCAGGCGCGGGCCGAGGCTCTGCGCCGGGACACGCCAATCGTATTCGCCATCGCCGCCGACGGCCGCGCCTATGGGGCCTCGGACGGCGGCCTGGTCCAGGCGCCCGTCGGCGTTAGCCTGACAACACCAACCGGACCGGGCGGTCGAATCCTGTTTCACGGCGATGGCTCGTCATCGGGTGGCGCGGTTTGGGTCAGCGCCGGACGACGCACGATCACGGTTATGATCGGCGCGCCCGGCGGTGACGTGGCGATCGGCCCCGGATGAGCGGCGCCCGCCAAAGTCGCCGGAGGTCGGACGCCGGGTCGGTGTTCGTCGAATCGATCATCGCGGCGGCGATCGTCGCCATGGCCCTGGGCGCGACGTTCCAGGTGATCGCCGACAGCGCCAACCATGATCAGGCGGTCGAGTTACGCCGCACGGCGCTGCTGATCGCCCAGTCGGAACTGGCGGCGGTCGGATCGGAGATCCCACTGAAATCCGGCCAGACCGCCGGACTGACGGGCGACATGGTCTGGCGGGTGGAAGTATCTCCCTACGCCGACGGGGTCGACGACAGCGCCGCTGGCGCCCTTTGGAGAGTGGCCGTGTCGGTCCAGCGGCGCGGGGGTGGGGTGAATCTCGCGCGCCTGGATTCCCTGCGCCTGGGTCCCGTGGAGGGATGACCAAGCGTGCATTCAGTTCGTCCAGCCGGGGCTTCGCCCTGGTGGAGGCACTGGCCAGCCTGGTGGTGGTCGGCATGATCGGCCTGATGCTGATGGCCGGCGTGACGACGGGCCGGCGGGTCTGGGAGCGGATCGATACCCGCGAGGCCCGCGGCGAAACCCTGGACGCCGCGCAGATTTCGCTGCGGGGACGCCTTGAACAAGCCTTTCCCCAAACCCTGTATGACGAAGACCCGCCCTATATCGCATTCCAGGGAACCGGCCAGACCTTGACGTTCCTGGCCAATCCGCCGGAGGCGGGCCGGCCGGCGCCGTTGAGGCGCTATACGCTATCGCTCGACACGGCGGGCGAGCTGTTGCTGGCGTCGATCAGCGACCCCGATCCGCCGGAACGCGCGATCGTTACCCGCCAGGTTCTGCTTCGCGGCGTGAGGCAGATCGACCTGGCCTATTTCGGCCCTGCCGAACCCGACAATACCAGACGCTGGCGGCCGGTCTGGCACGACAATCCGGTGCTGCCCGAACTGATCCGAGTTCGGCTGGCGTTCGAACCCGGCGATCCGCGGCTCTGGCCCGACCTGGTCGTCCAACCCCGGGCGACGATCGATTCCGCCTGCCTGCTCAGCACCATCACCCATCGCTGCAAGGGCCGACAGTGACCCTCCAGGAACTGCTCAACACCGATATGGACATGGCCTCGCTGTCCGCCATGGCGCGGCAGGGTTTGGCGTGGTGGGTCGACGAACTGAGCACGATGCTGCCCGTCGCTTGGCGCGAGCGCCTGTCGTCGCAACCGCGAACCTGGATCGAACCCCGGGACCAAGGCGGCTGGCGAACCTGGAGAGACGGCCGCCCCCATGAGGGCAGCCCGCCGCCCCGTAACGTCAAGATCGGGTTGCTGGCCCCGCGGGACGCGGTTTTGGAGCGGGATCTGACTATCCCGAGGATGCCGGCGGCGGATGTCCGGCGCATGCTGACCCTCGATATCGACCGTCTCTCGCCTCTGTCGCCAGACCTGATTCACTTTGACCTGGAGATCATCGACCGGGACGGGGAAGACGGGAAACAGAAAGTGCGGCTGGGAATTCTGCCGCGCGCCGAAGCGGGGCGCCTCCTGGCGCTCGCCCGCCAGGATGGCTTCGCCCCGACGGCTCTGGGAACCCGGTCGGACAGGGAAGGTGTGATCCATTTCGATTTCCTGCCCCAGACCGTGGCGGCGCTGAGCGAGGCGCCCAGCAGCAGGACGCGGCTCTACGCCTGGTTCGCCGCAGCGGCTCTGATCCTATTGAACCTCGGGGTTCTGGTGGGCCGCGATATGATCGCCGTCGACCGTCGAAGCCAGGCGGTGGAGGGCCAGCAGCCGGTGGTCGACGTGGTGCAACGGCTGCGTCGGCGCGTCGAGACGGAGGAAACCGCGCGGCGCGGCCTGCTGGCCAGGGGACGGCGCGGCGATCCGTTGCGGATGCTGAACGCCCTGACCCAGGCAATACCGCCCGGAGCCTGGGTTCAGCACCTGGAGTGGAACGGCCAGAGCCTGCGTATCGTCGGTTTCAGGCGGCAAGATATCGACATGGCGGCGGCAATCCGAGGATCAGGCGCCTTCACCAATCCCAGGGCCCTGACCGCCGAGCCCGCGACGGGAGCCACGCCAACGCGCGCGTTCGACATTACCGCGGACGCCCGGCCGGGGTCCGCGGCCGGGGCGCGCCCATGAGACCCTTGACCCCCCGTGAACGTCGTCTGGTCGCTTTGGGCCTGCTGGTGCTGGCGATCGGCCTGGTGTGGCTGGTGGTTATCGGGCCCCTGGTCGGCGGGTTCGTCGACCGAGCCCAGAAGCGCCGCGAGCTGGCGCAAACCTACTGGCGAAACGAAAAGCTGATCGGCTCTCTTCCCGTCCTGCGGGCGGCGGCCGAGGCCCAGCGCAAGACCGCGCCCAGGTTCGCCGTCGCCGCCGCCAGCGAGGCCCTTGCCGTGGAGGCGCTGAAGGAGCGGTTGCAACATCTCGCCACCGATGGGGGGTTCGCGGTCACCGGCATCCAGGATCTGCAGGCCGACGCTCCGGCCGGCGCCCTGAAGGTCAGGATGGACGCCACCCTGACGCTGACGCAATTGTATGAGACGGTTAGACGTCTTGAAACCGAGGACGCCTATGTCGTTGTCGACTATCTTTCGGTCTCGGCGGATCGCTCGCTCGCTGCGGGACGACTCGCTCCCGTCGATGTCCGCCTTGAGCTCTCGGCCGCCTGGCGGCCCACGCGGGGACGACCGTGACAAGATCCTGGCGCCGTTTCTGGCCTGTGGGGCGCTGGTGATGATAGCCGGTCTGCAACTGGTTTTGCCCAGCGGCGACAAGCCCGGGCCGTCGGCCGGCCTAGCCGCCCGACGTCAACGCCCCGTCGTCGTTTCCCCTGTTCCGGAGTATGCCGCCATCCTCGCTTCACCGATCTTCACACCCGACCGTCACCCAGGGGCGTCCGGCGGCCCCTCGGACACAGGAAGCGGCACGCTTGCCAACTACGCCGCCCTGGGTGTCGCCACGGGCCGGAGCTTCGCCACCGGCGTGGTGTCGGCTCCCGGCGGCGCGGTGAAAACGGTGCGGCGCGGCGATGAGATGGAGGGTTGGCGGCTGGTGGCCGTCGACCGGACCAGACTGATCTTCGAACGCAATGGCGCGCGCCACGCATTAGTGGTCGGCGCTCCCGCCGAGTCGACGATCCAGGCGGCGAGCGGCCAGGCGGCGAGCGGCCAGGCGATCGCGGCCGACCCGGCGGCCGGCCAATGAAACACCCCGCACAGCCACAGTCGGTCATCGCCGTCCTGATCGCCTGCCTGTCCGTCGCGGCGGTCGCGAAGGGCCAGGTCACGAGGGGTCAGGCCGCAAATCCGCCGCCCAGCCCTCTGGAGAGCCGAGAGGTCAGGACCACGATCCTGCGAGGTTCACCGGCCAATCCTCCGGCGCCCCCCCCTCCTGTCACCACCCTGCCCGGTGGCGATATCAGTCTGAATTTTCCGGGCGTGGACGTGCAGGCGGTGGCCAAGGCCGTGCTCGGCGACACGCTGAACACACCCTATACGATCGACCCGGGCCTGCACGCTGCGGTGACGGTGCAGACGCCACGGCCGATCCGCCGTGTTGATGTGTTGGCGGTTTTCGAGATTGGCCTGACGCGAGCCGGCTTGGTGCTGGTCAACCGGGGTGGGGCCTATGCGATTGAGCCCTCATCGACCGCGCGGGGCGAGGCTCCGGTGGTCGGTGCGGCGGACCCCGGTTTCGGTAATGAGACGGTGCCCCTTAAGTTCGTCAACGCCGAGGAGATGCGCAAGCTGCTCGACCCTCTGGTGCCCAACGCCATTTCGGTGTCCGATCCCACACACAACATCCTGGTGGTGTCGGGCAACAGCACCCAGCGCAAGGCTCTGCGTGATCTGGTGGCCCAGTTCGACGTGGACTGGTTGAAGGGCATGTCCTTTGCCCTGTTTGTTCCCCAACGGACCGACGCCCGGCTGATCGCTCCGGAGCTGGAAAAATTGCTGAATGCGCCGGGTTCACAATCGGCCGGTCTGGTGCGGCTGATCGCCATGGACCGGCTGAACGGTATTCTGGCGATTACTTCCCAGGCGCAATATCTGGATGACACCCGGCGTTTCGTCGAAATTCTCGACCGCGAGGGCGAGGGCTCCGAGAAGCGGGTGTTCGTCTATAACGTCCAGAACGGAAGGGCCTCGGACCTAGCGAAGGTGTTGAACGCCGCGTTCGGCAATGGCGGAACAGGCGGCGCCCAGACCGACACCGACCCCACCAACCTAAACGACCACTCCGGCCCCTCTTCTTCGACCCAGCCGGCCGGTCTGCCAAACGGATTGATCGGCGGCCTGCCGGGCCGAAATGGGATGGCCGTTCGGGGCTTGGCCAACGCGGGGGGGCAGAGGGAGGCGGCCTCGGCTTCAGGCGGCGACAACGTCGGCGCGGGGGGCGCCAGCGGTACGACCATCACAGCCGACGAGACCAACAACGCCATCGTGGTGTTTTCCACCCCGCGCGACTTCGCGCTGATCTCCGACGCGCTGGC
>JAYTXV010000331.1:0-13241 GCA_043742805.1 Caulobacteraceae bacterium
GTTGTCCTGGGTCGACCAGGTCTTGCCGCCGTCGAGAGAGATGCTGGCGCCGCCGTCATTGACGTTGGCCAGGGTCATCGGGTTGGTCGGGTCGATCCAGAGGCCGTGGTGGTCGCCGTGGGTGGCGGAAACCAGATCGAACGTCTTGCCGCCGTCGGTTGAGCGCAGCATGCCGGTGTTCAGCGCATAGACGGTGTCAGCAGATTTGGGGTCGGCGTAGATCTTGGAGAAATACCAGGCTCGCTGGCGAATGCGGCCGTCCTGGCTGATCAACCGCCAGTTGGAGCCGCCGTCGTCGGAGCGGAACAGGCCGCCGTCCTTGGCCTCGACCATCGCGTAGACGCGCTTCGGATCGGCCGCCGACGGCGCCACGTCAATCCGGCCGAGCAGGCCCGACGGCAGGCCGTGGCCGGTCTGCGGTGTCCAGGTGACGCCGCCATCCGCGGAACGATAGAGGCCGGCGCCAGCGCCGCCACTGGAGAAATTCCAGGGCTGGCGCCGCACCTGCCAAAGCGCGGCCCAGACCACTTTCGAATCATGAGGATCGAAAACGATGTCGATCGCGCCGGTGTCGGCGTCCTTGTAGAGCACCTTCGTCCAGGTCTTGCCGCCATCGGTGGTGCGGAACACGCCCCGCTCGGTGTTGGGTCCGAACGCGTGGCCGATCGCCGCCACCATCGCGATGTCGGGATTGGCCGGGTCGACGACAACCGCGCCGATCTGGCGGGTGTCTTTCAAGCCGACGTTGGCCCAGGTCTTGCCGCCGTCGACGGTTCTGAACACCCCCGCCCCCCAGGTCATGTCGCCGCGCAGGCCGTGTTCGCCGGTGCCGACATAGATCACATCGGGATTGCTGGGAGCGACGGCGATGGCGCCGATCGAGGCGACGCCGGTAGCGTCGAAGATCGGCTTCCAGGTGGCGCCGGCGTCGGTGGTCTTCCACACGCCACCCGCCGCCGCGCCGAAGTAGAAAGTGTTGGGTTGGCCCGGAACACCGGTCACGGCCAGCGCCCGGCCACCGCGATACGGCCCGATACTCCGCCATTGCAGGCCATTGTAGGCCGACTCGGGGATAACTCCGGCCGACGGCGCCGAGATTGCCGTGGGTTGAGCGGTGGCGCTTTGGAAGGCGGCTAGGACCGGGGCGAGGGCGAGAACGCCTGCTAGTAGAAGACGGGACGTTACGCGGGTCAACGAGGGCTCTCCAGACGATGGTTTGGGCACCCTAAACGATCCCGGCCAAAAGACAGCCCCCCTCACCCAAGATGCGGACGTCCACGCCACCGATCCGCTTGGTGGTCGGGGCGTGTCGCCGGGCTGGAGCCCCCATCCCCCCATCGGAAGGAGTTCTCCCAAAAGGGGAAGAGAGAAGTCAGAGGTCCGCTTCTCCTTCCCCTTTTGGGGGTGGAGGGGCGCCCGCCGGGTCAACTCACCGGCGAAATGCTTAAAGCCCCTTCAGCCAGTCGATCAGCCGCTCATTCACCGCTTCCGGACGCTCCTGCTGGGTCCAGTGGCCGCAGCCGGGCAGGATGTCACAGCCGCGCAGATCAGTAAGCTGGGTCTTCATCACCGGCAGGAAATCGACCCGACCGAACATGGTCAGCACCAGGTCGCGCTGTCCGCCGATGAACAGGCTGGGCTGATCGATTGTGCGGCCCTGGAATTGCTTGAGATAGTCGAAGTCGCGGTCGTGGTTGCGGTAGCGGTTGATTGGGCCGCGAAAGCCCGAGCCCTCGAACTCGCCGACGAAATAGTCGAGGTCGGCGGGCGTCAGCCAGGCGGGGAACGGGTCGGGATCAGGCAGGCGAAGAAGTAGGGGATTGCCCACCACCTTGTCGCTGGGCCAGGTTCCGTCGGGCGCATCGCCGCTGATCGCGTAGTAGAACTTGCGCAGGGCGCCACGCACGTCGGCCTGCATCTCAGCCTCGGCCACCCCCTGGTCCTGGAAATAGTGCTGGTAGAAAAACTTACCGCGGCTGGTGAACACCTCGGCGATCATCTTGGAGAACGACTGCTGGGGCACACCCATGTAGGGCACCGAGAGGCCCGCGACAGCCCGAACCCGGTCCGGGCGGATCAGGGCCGAATTCCACACGATCGGCGCGCCCCAGTCGTGGCCGATCAGCACCCCCGGGGCGCCGGGGCTGAGGACCTCGACGGCGCCGGCCACGTCGGCGACCATTCGCTCCATCGCATAGGCTTCCACGGGGTGGGGCTTGTCGGAGCCGCCATAGCCGCGCACGTCGATGGCCGCGGCCGTGAAACCGGCCGCCGCGATCGGACCCATCTGGTGACGCCACGAGAACCAGGATTCCGGAAAACCGTGGACCATCAGCACCAGCGGCCCCTCGCCCTCCACGGCAACGCGCAGGGAAAGCTCGCCGACATTGACGGTGCGAAATTCAGGCATCGAAATGATCCTTGGTCTTAGGCCTAAAGCCGTCGGCCGGGGCGAAAGCGGACGGGCATGGCTTTGGGGCCGGAGATGAAGGTGGAGGCCAGCCATTCGGGCGGAGCAAGAATCTCGAAATCCTCCATCCGGGTCAGGACTTCCTTGAGAATTGCGTCGATCTCGATCCGCGCCAAGTGCTGGCCAAGGCAAACGTGCGGACCGCCGCCGAACGCGATGTGTTCGTTGGGCGCACGGGCGAGGTCCAGGGTGTCGGGGGCGGTGAATTTGGCCGGATCGCGGTTTGCGGCGCCGAAATACATCACCACCTTGTCGCCGGCGGCGATGGCGGTGTCGCCGACCACGGTGTGGCGGGTGGCGGTGCGGCGCATGTAGATCACCGGGCTGGCATATCGCAGTAGCTCCTCGCGCGCGCCACCCAGCCGCCCGTCGAGATCGGCCATGAGCCAGGCCTTCTGCGCGGGATTGTGGGTCAGGGCCAGCAGGCCGGTGGAGAGCAGGTTGCGCGTGGTGTCGCCCCCGGCGTCGATCAGCAGCAGGAAGAACAGCAGGAATTCCGGGTCGGTCAGGCGCCGGCCCTCGACCTCGGCGTTGAGCAGGCGCGTGGCCAGGTCGTCTTTCGGGCGGGCGCGCTTCTCGGCGATCAGGCCGGTGGCGTAGGCGAACATCGCCATCACCGCCCTGGGAATCGCGCCAGCGGCCAGAGTCTCCGGGGCCGAGTGGATGGTTTCGGTCAGACGATAGAGCTCACGGCCGTCGTCCAGCGGCATGCCCATCAGTTCGGCGATCACATAGGAGGGCATTTCGCCGGCCACCTCGGCCACGAAATCGCACTCGCCCTTCTCGATCACATCATTGACGATCTGGCGGGCCAGTTCGTGCAGGCGCAGGCCCTTGCCGGCGGCGGCGGGCTTGGTGAACTCGATCCGGATCAGCTTGCGGAACGCGGTGTGATGCGGCGGGTCCATCATCAGCATCATCTTGGCGCCGCCCAGGGTCCCGCCCTCGCCGATGCCCGGATCGGCGATCATGATGGTCGGCTCGGAGGAGAAATTCTGGAAATCGTGATCGACCGCGAAGACGTCGTCATAACGGGTCAGGGCCCAAAATCCGGGCCCGTTCGGTTCGGGATTGCGGAACACCGGCGCCTGGGCGCGCAGCCGGGCGTAGAGGTCGGTGGGGTGGCCATGCGCGAAGGTAGCTGGGTCCAGAAGATCGTCGAACAAGGTCGCCTCCCAAGGGCTTGGCCCGGCGTTCGCCGGATTGCGTTCGGCGGTCTATTGGCACGGCGCTGGACGCGGCGCGACTCTTGCGCGCGGGCCACACCGCCCGAACCCGGCGTCGTTGAGCGGCGGGCCGTCGCCGACCGCAATCAGTCAGAGTATGGCCTTATGGCCATTGAAGACGGCGACAGGCTCAACCGGTTGGTTCAGGACCCACGGCGGATGCTGGACGAGAATCGCACCCGATACTGGAGTGACCGCCGTAAACGACCGTAGGTAGGGTGGCCGGACGCGGCAGGCCGCCGCTCGGGCGCCAGATCAATAGTTTGCAACATACGAATTTCACGCCTTCGCTATCGCCCCGTCCCGGTCCGCCATCGGGATCGCGTCGTAGGTTGTCGCCGGCGTGATGTTCAGCCGTCGGCGCGCCACCTCCAGCGGCTCGCTCATCAGACGCTCGTAGTCTTCGCCGGCCAGCCATTTGGCGGCCTTGCCGCGCTGGTAGCCCTGCCAGATCGCCTGGATGTAGGGGTGCTTTGGCCCACCGCGGGACCGCAGCGCCGCGCCAACCGCGATCAGCGCCCAGCCCAGGCTACCGGTCTGGGCGTAAGAAAAGGCGACCAGGCAGGCTTCGCCAAGGCCGTCGCGGTGATAGCCCGACAGGATGTGCCAGAGGTCATGAGCGTCGCGGGTGCGGCGCCCGAACCAGGCATGGGGATGAGGTATTTCGACCTTGCCGTAGCGTTCTCGGCTGATGTCGGCGAGACCTTCGGCGGAGATGTTCTCGCTGCGCACGAAGTCGCGGTAGGCGGCGCCGACCGTGCCGGGCGCCAAGCTGTCGAGCCAGGCGGCGTCCATCAGTCTCGGGGCCAGCTCGGTCCGCTCATAGGCGAGCCGGCCGCCGTCGAGGGTGTCCAGCAGGCGGCGGTAACCCTGGGCGGTGGAGTCGCCGTTCAGCGCTGCCATGATCTCGAACACCTGGTTGGTATCCTCCTTATCATTGAGCAGCCGCCGCAGCGCCTTCAGCGCCACGCCCCACTGCAGCCGGGGGCGTTCCAGGGGCGCGTCGCCGCGCGCAATCGGCGCGGTCATTGGGGTCATCGTCTCGGCCATGGTCATGGGAATTTCTCCTCCACTCAATTCAAATAGAAGCCGGCGCCGATGCCATGCGGTCCCAGGACGCGCGTCCTTCGGGCGTCAGCAGGGAGCTGGTGATCATATCGCGGATGACCTTTCCGCAGGCGGACAGGTCGATCTTTTCGCCCCAGGCGACCTGCAGAACGAAGCCCTGAAATATCGCGATCAGGGTTCGCGCCACCGCCGCCGGATCGACCGTGGGACGAATCTGACCGGTCCGCTGGCCGCGTTCGATCAGGCGGGCGATGGCCTCGCTGACCATCACCTCGCCCTCGACCAAACTGGCGAGAATGCGGGGATTCCTCAGAGCCTCGCCCCAGCCCTGGACGCCGACGCGGCGGACATCGAGACGGGAGGGATCGACCAGATCCTCGCCGTGCAGGTCGATCAGCAGCATCAGCCCCCGGATCGGGTCCTGCTCGCGCTGGGCCAGCGCGTTAAGAAACGCCTCGGCCTGATGGCGGTCGTCGGCGAGGGCGACGACGATATCGTCCTTGTTGGCGAAGTAAAGGTAAAGCGTCCCCTGGCTGACCCCGGATTCACGCACGATGTCGGCGGTTGTGGTGTTGTGGAAACCGTCCCGCGAAAAACACCTGACGGCGGCGTCCAGAAGCTGCTGGCGTCGGGCGTCGCGCTGGTCCTGGGAGATCTTCGGCACCGGCGATCCATAAAAACTGACTGATCAGTCGTTATTATGACCGCACCACGGCTTAGTCAACTATCAGGCAATGAAAAATCGCGGAGCTTCGATGCCATTTTTCTAGATGCCGGAGGCGGGAAAGCCGTCTAGGCCGTTATGCAGGCGGTGCGGTCGGGCTCGTCGATCGGAGCAGATTTTGGCGGTTCCAGCAGGCCTTCCGGAAAGATCGGGCGGATGAAGCGTTTCTCCGCCCTGTCCTTGCTGCGCGCCGGCTTTGAGGGACAGAGGCGATGGACCCGGCACTGGCGCGACCCAGAGCCTGCCAAGGCCTACGATGTCGTGATAATCGGCGGCGGCGGACATGGCTTGGCGACCGCCTACTACTTGGCCAAGACTCATGCGGTGAAGTCGGTCGCGGTGCTGGAGAGGGCCTGGATCGGCGGGGGGAACACCGGGCGTAACACCACCATCGTGCGCTCGAACTATCGCCAGCCCCAGCTCCAGCGGCTGCTCGACTATTCGCTGAAGACCTGGGAAGGCCTTGGCGACGAGCTCAACTACAATCTAATGTACAGCCAGCGAGGGGCGCTGTTCCTGGGCCACTCCGACGGCGACATGATCAAGCTGGCCGAGCGAGGCGATTCGCTGCGCTGCACCGGGATCGACGCCGAACTGATGAGCCGCGAGCAGGTTGGCCGGCTGGCGCCATGCCTCGACCTGTCGCCTAACGCCCGATTCCCCATTCTGGGTGGCCTGATCCAGAAACGTGGCGGCACGGCCCGGCACGATGCGGTGGCCTGGGGCTATGCCCGAGCGGCCGACGCGCTGGGCGTGGATGTGATCCAGAACTGCGAGGTCACCGGCTTTTCGATGACCGGCGGCAAGGTCATAGGGGTGAAGACCACGCGCGGCGAGATCGGCGCGGGCCGGGTGGGGATCTGCGTGGCGGGAAACTCCGGGTTGGTGGCCGGCTTGGCGGGACTGAAGCTGCCGATCGAATCGCATCTTTTGCAGGCGTTTGTTTCCGAGCCGATCAAGCCGATGCTGGACACGGTGATCATGTCCCAATCGATCCACGCCTACGTCAGCCAATCGGACAAGGGCGAGATGGTGGTCGGCGGCGATCCCGATCACTACCCGACCTATTCCCAGCGCGGCTCGCCGCACCGGATCGAGGAAGTGGCGGCCCAGGCGATCAGCCTGATCCCGGCGATGAGCCGCCTGCGCATGCTGCGCTGCTGGGCGGGGACCACCGACATGAGTTTCGACGGCTCGCCGATCATCGGGCCGACGCCGATCGACGGGCTCTTTCTGAACGGCGGCTGGTGCTACGGCGGCTTCAAGGCAACGCCCGGCTCGGGACGTCTCTACGCACACCTGCTGGCCACCGGCGCCTCGCACGAGATCGCCGCGCCGTTCGGGTTGGATCGCTTCGCGCGCGGCGCGACCATCGACGAGGCGGGCGCCGGTCCCGCTCCCCAGGCGCGATAGGGGAGATGCAGCCATGATGCTGATCGCCTGCCCGCACTGCGGACCCCGCGCGCACATCGAGTTCAGCTATGCGCGGACAATGGACGCGATCCTGCCGCTGGACGCCTCGCCTACCGAAGCGGCGCGCATCCTCTATCAGCGGGAGAACCCTCGCGGCGTGTCGCAGGAGCTTTGGCGGCACACCTACGGCTGCCGGTCGTGGCTGAGACTGACGCGCCACACCCTCACCCACGAAATCTCGGAGGTCATCGCATGGCCCCCGACCGGACCCGAGACCGGACCCGAGACCGGGCCCCAGACCGGGAGTGAGGCGTGAGCGCGCCCTTCCGCCATGCCGAGGGTGGGCTGGTCGACCGGTCACGGACGATCGCCTTCCATTTCGACGGTCGCCGATTGGAGGGCCATCCGGGAGACACCCTGGCCTCGGCCTTGCTGGCCAATGGCGTTCGGCTGATGGGGCGGGGTTTCAAATACCACCGGCCGCGCGGGGTGCTAGGGGCCGGGGTCGAGGAGCCCAACGCGCTGGTCGGGGTTGGGGTCGGCGGACGCTACGAGCCCAACACAAGGGCCACGGACATCTTTCTGTACGACGGCCTGAGCGCCGTCAGCCAGAACCGCTGGCCGAGTCTGGAGTTCGACGCGGGGGCGCTGAACCAGCTGATCGCGCGATTCATCCCGGCGGGCTTCTACTACAAGACTTTCTTTGGCGGGCCGAAGCTGTGGGCCTTCTATGAGCGGGTCATCCGCCGGGCCGCTGGCCTGGGCGCGGCGCCGACCCTGGCGGAGGTCGACACCTTCGACCACCGCGCCGCCTTCTGCGATGTGCTGGTTGTGGGCGCGGGACCGGCCGGCCTCGCCGCCGCCAAGGCCGCCACCCTGTCCGGCGCGCGGGTGATGCTGGTCGAACAGGATGTCCGGGTCGGCGGCGCTCTGATGCGCGATCCGGCCGAGATCGACGGTGAACAGGGTCTGGGTTGGGCGAATTCGGTGGCTGAGCTGGTCAGGAACCGTGGCGGCCGGGTGGTGACCCGCGCCACGGCGATGGGATTTTATGACCACGGCCTGGTCAATGTGGTGGAGCGACGGGTCGAGGCGGGCGAGGCGCCCGGCGCCGGGCTGGCCCAACGGATCTGGCACATACGGGCACGGCGGGTGGTGCTGGCCCAGGGCGCCATCGAACGGCCGCTGCTGTTCTCCGGCAATGACAAACCGGGCGTCATGCTGGCCTCGGCGACGCGGACCTATGCGATGCGCCATGGCGTGAAAGCGGGTTCCCGAGCGGTGGTGGCCGGGTGCGACGATCACGTCTATCTGACCGCCCGTTGTCTGGCGGACGCCGGGGTGGAAATCGCCGCCGTGCTCGATGCGCGAACCGTGGCCGAAGGACCATTGGCCGACGCGGCGCGAGGCCGCTTTGCCTGCCACTTCGACGCTCGGGTGATCGCCGCCCACGGCAAGCCGACGGTGCGGGGCGTCACGGCGTCGGCGGGCGGGCGGATGCTCGATCTGGCCTGCGATCTGGTCGCCATGTCGGGTGGCCAGACGCCGGTGGTTCATCTGCACAGCCAGGCGGGCGGCGATCTTGCCTGGGACGAGGCGGCCGGCGCCTTCAACCCGACAGCGCCTCGCCAGAACCAGGACAGCGCCGGAGCCGGGGCCGGCGTTCAGGGGCTCGCGGCGGTTCTCGTCGATGGTTGGCGGGCTGGAGCGTTGGCGGCGTCAAACCTGGGATTCGAAGCCAAGGGCGCGACGCCGATCGCCTCGGGGTCGGGTGAAATGGCCCCCGCCGCTTCGGGGGCCGCTTACGACATGCCGGCCGAGTCGAACCCCAAGTCCGCTTTCATCGATTTCCAGAACGACGTCACCGCCGCGGATGTCGATCTGGCTTGGCGCGAGGGCTATCGCTCGGTGGAGCATCTGAAGCGCTACACCACCCTGGGCATGGCCTCCGACCAGGGCAAGACCAGCAATCTGGTCGGCCTGGCGCGGATGGCGCAGGCCTTGGGAAAAACTCCGCCAGAGGTCGGCCTGACCACCTTCCGGCCCCCCTATACGCCGGTGACTTTCGGCGCCTTGGCAGGGCAGGCGGTGGGAAACCATGTTGCGCCCAACCGGCGCCTCGCCCTGTCCGAAGCTCACATCGCCGCCGGCGCGGTCTGGCTGCCCTCGGGCTATTGGAGCCGGCCCCAGGCCTATCCGAAGCCCGGCGAGACGCCGGCCGCCGCCGCGCTGCGCGAAGCCCGGATGGTCCGCCAGACGGTGGGAATGGTCGACGTCTCCTCCCTGGGCAAGTTCGAAATCGTCGGCCCGGACGCGGCCTTGTTCCTGCAGTTGATATGCGCCACCAGCGTCGCCAGGCTGGCCGTGGCGCGCGGGCGCTATACGATCATGCTGCGCGAGGACGGGATCGTAACTGACGAAGGCACCGTATGGCGGCTGGCCGAGAACCGCTTCCTGCTGACCAGCTCCACCGGTGGCGCGGACGCGATGGCCGCGCACCTGTCCTACGTTCGCCGGGTTCTGGCTCCCCAGCTGTGCGTGATGGCGACGGCGGTCCAGGAGCGCTGGGCGGGGATCGCCGTCGCCGGACCGAGGGCCAAGGTCATCCTGGCGGACCTGACCGGCGCGCCAGCGCCCAGCCACATGTCGATCGCCAGAGCGCGTATCGCAGGCCAGCCGGTCCTGTTGCTGGCGGCCAGCTACAGCGGCGAGCGGGCTTTCGAGGTCTATGTCTCCTCTCATACCGCAACTGCGGTCTGGCTCGCCCTGGCCGAGCGCGTGGCGGCCGAGGGCGGCGGACCCTACGGCCTGGACGCCATGGGACTGCTGCGGATCGAGAAGGGGCACATCGTCACCGGCGGCGAGGTCGACGGCCGCACGAGCCCCCACGACCTTGGTTTTTCGAAAATGCTGCGCAGGCGCGGTTATATCGGGTGGGCAGCGCTGCAACGCCCTGAGTTTCGGCGGCCCGACCGGCTGCGACTGGTGGGGCTAGAAGCGCTCGACGGGATGCTGCCGGAGGGGGCGATGATCCTGCCAGCTCCAGGCGCGGCGCCGGAGGGTCATGTCAGTTCAGAGGGCCGCCGGGTGCTCGGCGAAGGCACCATCGGGCTTGGCCTGGTCAAGGCCGGACCGGACCGGATCGGCGAGGTGATGATCGCTTGCTCACCCACCCGAGGCCTCACAGGCCGGGTGAAGCTGGCGCCGCCGATCTTCTATGACGCCGAAGGCGCTCGCTACCGTGACTGACGCCCGCACGACAGCAAGGCTGCTGCCTCCCACCGCCCTGATCGCCTTCGACATCTGGGGCAAACTCCCCCACCCGGCGTGGTCGACCGAGCTTCAGGAAAGCTGGCGGACCATCCGCTTGGAGCCGACAGTCTGGTGGCTGACGGGTCCAGTCGAACAGGCGGAAGCGATGTTTGACCGCCTAGAGGCGGTGCTCGGCGACGACGGCGGAGTGACCGATCTCACCGGCGGCTTCGCGCGGATCGCCGTCGCCGGTCCGGCCTGGCGCGAGCTTCTGATGATCGGCGGGGTGTTCGACGCCGAGTCTGCGGGTTTCGGCGTGGGCTCGACCGCCGGGACGCTCCTCCATCACGTCGCCGTGCGCTACGATGTGGTCAGCGATGATGAAGTCCACATCCTCCTGGCGCCCAGCTACGCCGATGATCTGTTGCATCATCTGTCGGCGGCAATCCCACGCCTGGACGCCCCGGATCGTTAGGTGCTGACCGCCCGCGCCGCGGGCGAGGCTTATGTAGAGGCGGCTTCGGCGCGGCGGGGCGAGGCCTATACCTGCCGTGGATGCGGCGCTGCGGTGATCTTCAAGTCCGGCCAGACCCGAATTCCTCACTTTGCCCACCGGCCCGACGCCGGCTGCGCGTTCGGCGCCCGGATGTCACTGGCCCATCTGACCGCTCAGCGCCTGATCGCCGAAGCGCTTCGCCGGCGCGGCCTGTCGGTGGAAATGGAGGCTCCCTTGACCGGAGACGGCGGCGCCCGGCGGATCGATGTGCTGGCCTGGCCACCGGAGCGGCCCGAGGCGCGCGTCGCCATCGAGGTCCAGGCCAGCGACCTCACCACCGAGCTGATCGAGGCCAGGACCAAGAGCTATCAGTCGATGGGCGTCGCGGCGCTCTGGCTTCGGCTGGTTGATTTCGGGCGTTTCCCGGCCGTTCAGACCTTGCCATTTCGAGGGACGATCTGGATCGAGCGCTATCGCGCCCGCGCCTGGGAGCGCTGGGCGCACGACCAACTGGGCGGCCGGTTGTGGTTCATGGATTCGGGCACGGGCCGGGTCTGGCGCGGGACCTTCGTCGGCTCGCACCGGTTTCGCGAACGCGCCGCCCTTCGGAGCGACTCGGGCGAGACACCGGGCCGCGGCGCCGACTGGACGCAAGCCACGCGCTGGGTCGACCTGGAACTGGACGGCCCGTTCGACATCGGCGATCTCAAGCTTGGCCGTGGTGGAACGCCGGGCCGCCACGCGTGGTTCGTTCCGGCCGGCGAGGAAAGTGAAAAGCCGCCCTTCGTCTCTGCGCTGCGCGTGGATTTTCGGCCGGAGGCGCGCGGCGCCTCGCGCGACCTTCAGGTCAACGTGGGCGGCCGCTGGATCACCGCCGCCACGGACGGCGCGCGGCGTGACTGGCGGACGGTCCGGCCGGAGAAGCGAACGCCGCTCCAACCAACGGGGTGTTGACCCCCCTGAGGAGGCGGAATCCTCCAGAACCCGTCCCAACCGTCCTCACAGACGCAGCGCAGTGTATACATAAACAGCCGCAGGCCGGTCCCCGGCTTGGCGCGGCGATGGACAAATCCAAGCGCCTGCACCGGGTCAATCGGGTGTGCGTGAGCGACGCTATGGTTGGGTCGCCAGCGCCGCCGCCCCCGCCTCGTGCGTCGTCGGGAGCCAGCCGTTCGTTTCGCGCCAGTCTTCGGGGAGGGCGGCGAAGCGCTTGATCGACAGCTTGGCGATGTCGGCAAACGAGCATTTGCCCTCCAGCACCAGGTCGCGGATCGCGTGGCCGGTGGCGGGGGAGAGACCGAAGCCGACGCCGCTCATGGTGGCGACGGTCAGGTTACCGGGGTCTTCGAGGCGGTCGATCACGGGGCGGCCGTCCGGAGTGTTTTCAACCACGCCGGCCCAGCTTCGGATCACCCGCAGGTGCGCGGCTTTGGGCAGGAGTTCGGCGACGCGGCGGGAAAGGTTGCGCAGCAGCGGGGTAGAAGGCCGCCTCGCGGGACCTTCGGCGCCGACCTCCATCCACTCGTGCGGGCCACCGCCGTAGGCGAGGTTACCGCGCAGGGTCTGGCGGCCGTAGAGGCCGTTGCCGTCGGCGCCGCCCACCGGCATCAGCGGCGCGGGCTCGGTGACGATCATCTCGGCCCTTGCCGGCGCCAGCGGCAGGCGCGCACCGACCTGGGCCAGCAGGGCCTCGCCCTGGGGTCCGGCGGCCACCACCAGATGATCGCAGGCAAAGGTCCCCCTGGGCGTCTCGACGCCGGTCACCCTACCGCCCGACGTGACGATGCGCGTTGCGGGCGCGTGCTGCAGGATGCGGCCGCCAAGGTCCTGCAGCGCCCAGGCGTAGGCCTGGACGGTCCGTTGCGGATTGGCCTGGCCACCGAAGCGAAGGTGGATGCCGCCGACCACATTGTCGCCGGCCAGGGGGACGAAATCGCGGACCTGGGCGGGGTCGAGGTCGTCAACCCGGTAGCCGATGTCGCGGCACATCCGCGCCATGCGCCAATACTGTTCGAAGTGGAGTTGATTGGTGGCGAACACCACCCGCTCGCGCCGGTATTCTGTGGAGTAGCCAAGCATCTCGTCCATCAGCGGCCAGAGGCGCTGTTCCTCATGGAACAGCGGGCTGTGATAGTGCGAGGCGCCGCCGCCGTTGCGGCCCGAGGCCTCCCAGCCGACGATCCCCTTGTCGAGCACCAGCACGTCCTCTCCGGAACGCGCCAGCCACCAGGCGGCGGACAGGCCGGTGACGCCGCCGCCGACGACGATCACCGTTGCGCCCTTGGCGGGAAGGCCGCTCACAGGTGCATGTCGCCGCCGAACAGGCCCTCGTAGAGCGCCTCCCGCTCCGTGCCGACATCGGCGTAGGGGGTCCACTGGCCCTTGATCCCGAACCAGACATCCCAGTAGCCGGCCATAATCGGATCCTCGTCCCAGGCGGCCAGGACCGACAGCGGCAAAGGCCGAACCGGCGCGCGATAACCGGCCAGGGGAATGCGCGAGGCGGGTTGGTTGGAGGCGCAGGCCAGGATCAGGGCCACCTGCTCGCGGCACCGGCGGGCCTGGCAGGGGCCCATGCAGGCGCGGGTGAGG
>JAYTXV010000332.1:0-3397 GCA_043742805.1 Caulobacteraceae bacterium
CTCGAAGTCGATCACGAACAGCGATCGGCCATGCAGCTTGCCGTCCCGCGCGTCGACACCGGCGTTTTCCCGCGCGCCGGTCGCCTCCGACAACGCCACACCGGCGACCGCCGAGCCCGCCGCCAGCTTCGGCAGCCAGAGGCCTCGCTGGCCCGCGTCGCCGCCGCGCATCAGGGCCAGGGGCGCGATCACCGACGAACCGATGAAGGGCGCCGGTGTCACATGCCGCCCCAAAATCTCGCAGGCCAGGGCCGCGTCCAGCAGCCCGAGGCCGACCCCGCCCTGGTCCTCCGGAATGATCAGGCCGGTCGCCCCCAGTTCAGCGAGGCCGGCGAGCACGTCGGGCGCGCGCGCCTGGTTTTCGCCGGCGAAACGGCGCGTGCGATCCAGGGCTCCCTTTTCGCCAAGAAAGCGCGAAAGCTGGTCCTGCAACAGGGTCTGTTCCTGGGAGAGTCCGAATTCCATGGTCGTTCTCCTCAGGCCGTGGCCAGCTTGGGTTCACGGGGCATACCCAGACCCCGCTCGGCGATGATGTTCTTCTGAATCTGCGAGGTGCCCCCGCCGATGATCAGGCCCAGGTAGAACATATAGTTCCACTGCCAGGTCCCGTTGTCGCGCAGGTGCGGCGCGCCCTCGCCATAGATCAGGCCCATCTCACCCATGGCGTCGATCGCCAGCCCCTCCAAAGCGTGGCGCAGCTCGGTGGTCTGCAGCTTGACAATCATGCCGGCCAGGCCGGCCTCATGCCCATTCACCGCCGCCGACAGCAACCGCAGGTCATTGCAGCGCATCGCCATGACCTCACCCTCGATCTTCATCAACCGGTCGCGAAACACCGCATCGTCGATCAGGCGGCGCCCGTCGATGGTCTCGGTCTTCATCAGCGCCTTCATGCCGTTCAGCCGCGACAGCATGGTGTTGGGATCGGCCAGCGATCCGCGTTCATGGCGCAGGATGGCGTTGGCCACCTTCCAGCCCTCGCCGCGCCTGCCGACGATCTGGCCGGCGGGCACACGCACATCGGTGAAGAACACCTCGTTGAAGCTATGGCCGCCGGTCATGTCGATCAGCGGGCGGACCTCGATGCCCGGCGTCTTCATCGAGAACAGCAGAAAGCTGATGCCCTGGTGCTTGGGGGCGTCGGGCTCGGTGCGCACCAGACAGAAGATCCAGTCGGCAAGATGGGCGGTGCTGGTCCAGATCTTCTGGCCATTGATCACCCAGTCGTCACCATCGAGTTCGGCCTTGGTGCGCAGATTGGCGAGGTCGCTGCCGGCGCCGGGCTCGGAATAGCCTTGGCACCACACCACGTCGCCCCGCAGGGTCGGGCCGATGAACTCGCGCTTCTGATCCTCCGAACCGACCTCCAGCAGGGTCGGGATCAGCATCGAGATGCCCTGGCCGGCCAGTCCGGCCGAAACCTCGGCCCGGGCAAACGCCTCGGCGATGATCCGCGATTTCAGGATGTCGGCCTCAGCGCCATGGCCGCCATACGCCTTGGGGATGGTGCGCCCCACGTAGCCGCGCTCGATCAGCAGCTTCTGCCATTCCAGCGCCCCGGCCCGGCCCGGCCGGACGCCGGATTCGCGATGCTCGCGCAGGAAAGCCACGACTTCGCGCCGGAACGCCTCATGCTCCTGGCCATAGGAAAGATCCATTTCGTCTCCTCGCCGCCGCGCCGCCGCTTGCGGCTGTCTTGAACCCACGGCCTTGGCTATGACAAGGGCGAGGAGAGGAACGACCATGACCGAAAACACGTCGCCCGAGCAGATTCTTGAACCGGAACGGCGGATCGTCGATCCTCACCACCACCTTTGGCCGGGCGCGCCAGGCGTCGCCTATCTGCTCGACGAACTGAGGGCCGACACCGGCGACGGCCACAATGTCGAGGCCACGGTGTTCATCGAATGCGGAACCGCGTTCCGGACCGAGGGTCCCGAGGCCCTGCGGGCGGTCGGCGAGACCGACTATGTGCGCACGATCGCCGACGCCTCGCAGGGCGGGCGCGGCGCGCGGATCGCCGGCATCGTCGGGGCGACCGACCTGCGCCTGCCAGAGGTCCAGGCGGTGCTGGTCGCGCACGTTGAGGCTGGGGGCGGCCTGTTCAAGGGCATTCGTCACGGAGCGGCCTGGGACCCGTCGCCGGACATCCGGGTCTCCCACCACAATCCCCCGGCCGAGCTGTTTCTGAACGAGGCTTTCCGCGCAGGCTTTGCTCGGCTTGCGCCACTTGGGCTGTCATTCGACGCCTGGCTCTACCATCGGCAGATCCCGGAACTGACCGACCTGGCCCGGGCCTTTCCGGATACGGCGATCGTGCTTGACCACTTCGGCGGGCCACTGGGCATCGGACCCTATGCCGGCAAGCGCGCCGAGGTGTTCGCCGAATGGCGTGCTGTGATCGGCCCGCTGGCCGCTTGCCCCAATGTGTCCGTCAAGCTCGGCGGCATGGCCATGCCGATCAGCGGCTACGGCTGGCACAAGCCGCCGGCCCCGCCGTCATCGGAGGCGTTCGTCGTGGCCCAAGGTGACTACTACCGCGCCGCGATCGATCTGTTCTCGCCCGCTCGCTGCATGTTCGAAAGCAACTTCCCGGTCGACAGAGCCAGCCTGTCCTACCGGACGCTGTGGAACGCGTTCAAACGCATCGCCGCCCCGTTCAGCGAGACGGAAAAGGACATGATGTTCCGGGGAACCGCGTCGGCGTTCTATCGACTGGGGGCTTAGCCAGCCGCCCGGACGGAAGCGCCCCTTCAGTCACGCATGGCCGAAGCCCAGCCATAGCAGCACCGGCACGATCACCGCGATCAGCGCCTCCCCGGCGATCAGGCCCGAGGCAAGCGGGATCATATAGAGTTCCGCCGACGCCGGGTGGCGCCTGCGCCAGGCTTCGCCGGCCACGCCGCCGATGAACATCGCCGCTATGGACGCGAAGGGCAGAAGCACGCCCAGGCCCAGCCCCGTCGGCGACGGCGCCCAGCGCTGGGTGCTCGGCCTGGTTTCCAGCACCGTGAACAGCACGCCCAGCAGGGCGGCGACCACCATCGCGATCATCGCCGAGGGCGGCAGCTTGTCGACGCCGCTGCTGAGCAGTTCAGCGAAGCCGGCTGCCCGGCGTGAGCCCGGCGCGGCCAGGCCCGCATGCTCGCCTATGAGGCCGTAGGTCTTGACCAGGGCCGGATAGGTCCAGGCCAAAGCGGCCGCGCCGATCGGCGCGCCCAACAGCTGGGCGATGGTCATCGAGCGGGGCGTCGAGCCGATCATATGGCCGGCCTTGTAGTCCTGCATCAGGCCCTCCGACGTCACGGCGATGGTTCCCACCGTGCCGCCGCCGAGGATATTGGCCGTCACGCTGCCCGGCGCGATCGCCGCGAACAGCCCCTGGGTCAGGTTCGAG
>JAYTXV010000333.1:0-7016 GCA_043742805.1 Caulobacteraceae bacterium
CTGACCTGAAGCGCGCCGCCTCGGCCGGTTTCGAGAGCGTCGCCATCGCCTTCCTCCATGCCGACCTCAATCCGCGCCATGAAAACCGCGCGGCGGCGATCGTTCGGGACGCGGGTTTCAAGACGGTGGTGACGGCCAGCCGCGCCTCTCCCTTGCCCCGTTTCCTTCTCCGGGCCGAAACGGCGGTGGCCGACGCCTATCTGACCCCGATCCTCCGCGCCTACGCCCAGGGGCTGTCGGCGGCGGTGGGAGGCGCGAACCTGTATTTCATGACCTCGGGCGGGGGCCTCGCGAGAGCCGAGGCCTTCCATGGCCGGGACGCGGTGCTGTCGGGTCCCGCCGGCGGGGTGGTGGGCGTGGCCAAGGTGGCGCGGGTGGCGGGCGCCGGAGCCGTGCTCGGCTTCGACATGGGCGGCACCTCGACCGATGTCTGTCGCTTCGCGGGCGAACTGGAGCGGCGTGACACCGCCACCGTGGCGGGCGTCCGGCTGCGCTCGCCGATGCTGGATGTGGAGACCGTGGCGGCCGGCGGCGGTTCGATCCTGACCTTCGACGGCCTGCGCGCCAGGGTGGGCCCCCGGAGCGCCGGCGCCATGCCAGGGCCGGCGGCCTATGGCCGAGGCGGTCCGGCCACGGTGACTGACGCCAATCTGGTGCTGGGCCGACTGGACCCCGCATTCTTCCCAGCGGTGTTCGGAGCGCGGGGCGACGCGGCGCTGGATGTCGAAGCGGCGCGGGCGCGGCTGGGCGAACTGGCCGGCACCATGGGCCTGAACGACCCCGAGACGGCGGCCCAGGGGTTCATCGATATCGCCGTGGAACAGACCGCGGCGGCGATCACCAAGGTCTCGACCGAGCGGGGCTTCGATCCCCGCGACCACGCCCTGGTGGCGTTCGGCGGAGCGGCGGGACAGGTAGCCTGTCAAGTGGCCGACACTCTGGGGATCACCGAGGTGCTCTGCCCGCTGTACGGCAGCCTGCTGTCGGCCTGGGGGATTGGCCAGGCGCGGATGCGGTCGGCGCGGCGGGCCGGGTTGGAACGGCCGCTGGATTCACTTGGCCTCGCCGAAGCCCTGGCGCTATGCGAGGCGCTCGAAGCCGACGTCAGGCTCGACCTTGAGGCCCAGGGCGCGGCGGTTGGGCTGGTCATGCGGCGGTTGCGGGTTCGCTACGCGGAGTCCGACACGGCGATTGTGACGCCGCTGTCCACGCTCTCGGAGATCAGCGAGAATTTCGCGGCGGCGCATCAACGCCTGTTCGGATTTGTCGAGGACTGCGGCGCGGTGATCGCGAGTGTCGAGGTTGAGGGGTTGGAGGAAGAGCCCTCATCCTTCCCTTCGGGGGGGCTTCCCCAGGGGGTGGAGGACCGCGCAGCGGTGCAGGAGGCTTCCCAAGGCGCCGTTTTCGCCAACCGCCTTAATGCTCCCGTCGATGGCCCCCGCCTGATCCTGCGGGTCGACACCCAGATCTGGCTGGCCGAGGGCTGGCGGGCCACGCCGGGGGCGGACGGGCTGATCCGGTTGCGACGGGTCGTGGCCCGTTCTGTCGCGCGGACCGCGGCGGATATCCCCGACCCGGTCACCCTGGAGCTGTTCAACCGCAGGTTCATGGGCGTGGCCGAGGCCATGGGGGCGGCGCTGGAGCGGACCGCGCGATCGGTGAATATCAAGGAGCGGCTGGATTTCTCGTGCGCGCTGTTCGACGCCGAGGGCGGGCTGGTGGCCAACGCGCCGCATATGCCCGTGCATCTGGGATCAATGGGCGCCAGCGTCCGGGCGGTCCAGGCCCGGCATCCCCGGCTGGCGGACGGCGACGCCTTCGCGCTCAACAATCCCTACGCTGGCGGGACCCATCTGCCCGACATCACCGTGGTCATGCCGGTGTTCGAGCCCGGCGAAACCGACCCGGCTTTTTTCGTCGCGGCTCGGGGTCATCATGCCGATGTGGGCGGGATCGCGCCGGGGTCGATGCCGCCGTTCTCGCGCTCGATAGACGAGGAGGGGGTGATGTTGGACGCCGTCCCGATCCTGCGCGGCGGGCGTTTCCTGGAAGCCGAAACGCGGGCCGCCTTGGTGTCCGGAGCCTGGCCCGCCCGATCGCCGGACCGCAACATCGGTGATCTGAAGGCCCAGCTCGCGGCCTGCCGGGCCGGCGCGGCCGCGGTGCTCTCGATGATCGCCGCCCATGGGGAGGATCAGGTTGCCCGTTACATGGGTTTCGTCCAGGCCAACGCCGAAGCTTGTGTCCGGCGGGCGATCGGCGCCCTGTCGGACGGCGCGGCGCGGGTGGCTATGGACGGCGGCGGCGAGATCGCGGTGACCGTTACGGTGGACCGCGCCAAGGGCGAGGCGACCCTGGATTTCACCGCCAGCACGGCCCAGCTGGACACCAATTTCAACGCCCCGGCCTCGATCGTCGACGCCGCGGCGCTGTATGTGTTCCGAACCCTGGTGGATGACGACATTCCGCTCAACGCCGGGTGCCTGAAGCCGCTGAACATCCTGGTCCGGCCGGGTTCGATGCTGAGCCCCAATCCGCCGGGCGCCGTGGTGGCCGGCAATGTGGAGACTAGCCAGCATGTGGTCGACGCCCTCTACCGGGCCCTGGGGGTGATGGCGGACAGCCAGGGGACCATGAACAATTTCACCTTCGGCGACGCCGACCGCCAGTACTATGAGACGATCTGCGGCGGGGCCGGCGCAACGGCGCGTGCGGCGGGGGCCGGCGCGGTCCATACCCATATGACCAATTCCCGGCTGACCGACCCGGAAATCCTCGAGCGGCGGTTCCCGGTGCGGCTGGAAAGCTTCACCGTGCGGCGCGGTTCGGGCGGGGCGGGCGACCATCGGGGCGGCGACGGCGTGGTCAGGCGACTGCGCTTCCTCAGCCCCATGACGGCGAATTTGCTCTCCACCCGCCGGGACCATGCGCCCGAAGGCCTGGCGGGCGGCGGCGACGCCCTGCCCGGCCTCCAGCGGTTAATCCGCGTCGATGGTTCAGCCGAGGCCCTGCCCGGCTGTTTTTCGGTGCAGGCAGAGGCCGGCGAAGTGATCGAGATCGAGACCCCAGGCGGTGGCGGATTCGGCGGAGACTATTCCGCCGCCTGAAGCATTGGCTTGGACGCGGCCTTGGCGGCCGGGGCGGCCTTGCTGAAAATCAGGGCGCCGTCTTCGATCGCGCCGCGACGGATCATCTGTTTGTCGCGCTGGTAGTCCTGGGCGTTGAGCCAGGGTTCGTGGTCACCCTGTTTGGGGAAGCGGTGCAGTTCGCGCTGCATATAGCCGGCCGAGAAACCGTCGATGAACGGGCGTTCCGGCATCGCCTGGTCGGCCGCGCTCAAAGTGGGCGTGACCTGGGTGGTTCCGGTCTTGGCCATGTGGTTGAGCAGCCGGCAGACGAACTCGCAGTTCAGGTCGGCCCGCAGCGTCCATGACGCATTGATATAGCCGAAGGTGTTGAGCAGGTTGGGCACGCCCGAGAACATCATGCCCTTGTAGGTCCAGGTCTGGGCGAAATCGATCGGCGCGCCGTCCTTGGTGAAAGCCACACCGCCCATGATCTCCATGTTGAGGCCGGTGGCGGTGACGATGATGTCGGCCGAGAGTTCCTGGCCTGATTTCAGCTTGATCCCGGTCTCGGTGAAGGTGTCGATGTAGTCGGTGACCACCGAGGCTTGGCCCGACTTGATCGCGGCGAACAGATCGCCGTTGGGCACCAGGCACAGGCGCTGGTCCCAGGGATTGTAGCTGGGGGTGAAATGGGTCTCGACGTCGTAGTCGGGGCCGAGCTGGGCGCGGACGCCCGACAGCATCAGCGCCTTGACCTTGTCGGGCTTGGCGCGAGTCTGGCGATAGAAATGTCCGCCCAGGGTGACGTTTTTCCAGCGGGTCAGCCGGTAGGCCAGTTTCTCCGGCAGGAATTTGCGCAAGGTGTTGGCGATGGCGTCCTGGGCCGGACGCGAAACCACATAGGTCGGCGAACGCTGGAGCATGGTGACATGGGCGGCCCTGTCGGCCATGGCGGGAACCAGGGTCATGGCCGTGGCGCCGGAGCCGATGACGAGGACGGACTTGCCGGCGTAGTCGAGATCTTCCGGCCACTTCTGGGGATGGACCAACCGGCCCTTGTAGGTCTCGATACCCGGGAACGCGGGCGTGAAGCCGCCCCGGTAGCTGTAGTAGCCCGCGCACATGAACAGAAAGTTGCAGCTGTAGGTGGCTGTCTCGCCCGTGTCCTTCAGCGAGGCGGTGACCGTCCAGGTGGAACTGGCGCTGTCCCAGGCGGCGGTCTTGACCAGGTGGTCGTAGCGAATCCGCCTGTCGACGCCATACTCTTTCGCGGTCTCGTTGACGTATTTCAGGATCGACGGGCCATCGGCGATCGACTTGGCTTCACGCCAGGGTTTGAAGCTGTAGCCAAGGGTGTGCATGTCGCTGTCGGAGCGGATACCGGGATAGCGGAACAGATCCCAGGTGCCGCCCATCGACGGGCGGCCCTCAAGGATCGCATAGGTCTTGCTCGGACAGGTTTCATGCAGGTGGACCCCGGCGCCAACGCCGGACAGGCCCGCGCCGATGATCAAGACGTCAAAATGTTCCACCGTCATATCTATTCCTTGCTCTCGTTCGCAGCCCGCCGGCGCCCAATCGCCGGTCCCTTATCGCCGATAATCTTGCAACCCTATTGTCGCCGACAAAGCAAGCGGCGTGCTATCAGGCCGCAGTCGATAATTTTCGGGAAACGCCCTTGCCATCAGCCGCCATCGCCGCCACCGGCCTCTACGCACCGCCGCAATCGGTATCCAACGCCGAACTGGTCATCGCCTTCAACGCCTATGTGGCCCTGTTCAATGAAGAGCACGCCGGCGCCATAGCGTCGGGCGAGACGGTCGCCCTGACGCCCTCTTCCGAGGCGTTCATCGAGAAGGCCTCGGGGATCAAGTCGCGCTATGTGGTGGACAAGGCTGGGGTGATCGACCCGCGCGTAATGCGGCCCAGTATCCCCGAACGGCCCAACGACCAGATCTCGATCATGGCCGAGATCGGCGTGGCGGCGGCCAGCCAGGCCATCGAACGCTGGGGCAAGGACCCCGGGCGGATCGACGCGGTAATCTGCGCTGCGTCGAACATGCAGCGGGCATACCCGGCCATGGCCATCGAGATCCAGCAGGCGCTGGGGATCGGCGGCTTCGGTTTCGACATGAACGTGGCCTGTTCGTCGGCCACCTTCGGCATCAAGACCGCCGCCGACTATATAGCCGCGGGCGACGCCAGGGCGGTGCTGGTGGTCAACCCGGAAATCACCTCCGGCCACCTGAACTTCCGTGACCGCGACAGCCATTTCATCTTCGGCGACGTGGCCACGGCGGTCGTGGTCGAGGCGGCCGACGAGGCGACAAGCGGCTGGGACATTCTCGGCACGCGGCTGAAGACCCAGTTTTCCAACAACATCCGCAACAATTTCGGTTTCCTCAACCGCGCGGCGCCCGAGGGGATCGGCGCGGACGACAAGCTGTTCGTGCAGGAAGGCCGCAAGGTGTTCCGCGAGGTGGTGCCGATGGTCTCGGAGATGATCGTCGCCCACGCGGCCGACCTGGGCATCGATCCGATGGTTCTCAAGCGGCTCTGGCTGCATCAGGCCAATATCAACATGAACGAGCTGATCGCCCGGCGCGTGCTGGGCCGGGAGCCGACCGCAGAGGAAAACGTGATCATTCTCGACGAGTTCGCCAACACCAGTTCGGCCGGCTCGATCATCGCCTTCCACCGGACCAATGACGACTTCATGGCCGGCGAGCTTGGCCTTATTTGTTCCTTCGGCGCGGGCTATTCGGCCGGAACCGTATTTGTGCGGAAGCGTTAGACGCCCGCTTGCAATTTCACTGCCAAGGACGTGTCCATGAAGGCTTCCGCCGCGATCGTCGCCGCTTCGGTTCTGGTGTTGAGCCTGGCCCTGTCCGGAACCGGCCTGGCCCGTGGCGCGGACAACGCCGCCGGCGCCACCGCCGGAGTGGGAGAGCCCCTGCCCTCCGGCGCGCCGACCCAGTCCTATGAACTGGCCGCCTGGTGCTTTGGCGCGATGAGCGAATATCTGGATATCTACGACAAGGTGAAGCCCGACCTGAGGGATATCGACAAGCTGTTCGGTTCGGAGGTCAAGAATGAGAAAGACCCCTATACCCAGGATATCGCAGCGGCCCGCGAGGAGCTGAAGGTGCTGTCCGGGGCCGTGGAAGCAGCCGAGAAGGCCAGCCCCCAGGTGATCGCGCCGCAAGGCTCGCAGGCGGTGAAGCTGGGCCGGTCGATCTGGGTGGTGGCCGAACAGGGATCGCACCGGGAACTGGCCAGGGCCTGGCTGTCGTGGGCTATGCCCGACCGCTGCGCCGCCAATGCCCGGGAACTGGCGACCAAGTCGGCCCTGATGGGCCAGCTGCTGAGATACAATGCCGCCTCGGCCACCGACACGCCGCCGCCGGAACCCGCCCCCAAGCCCTGAGGCCCCAAGGCCCTGGGCGGCCCTGGGCGGTCCTAGACGGCTGTCCGAACGGATGGCAACATTTGGCAACATCCTGGCCGCATCCGGGCAACCGGCGGGCCGCGGCCTGGCCGCAGGACGGCCGCTTATGGGCCGCATCCTGGCGACATATGGGCCCCAGATCGGCCGCGCCTGGGCAGCGAAATGGCCGCTGGATCTGGTGGCCAGAAGCCATAAGCCTTTGTTTATCCTCGAAAACAAAGTGAGGGAACGATGGACCGAGCGCTTTTGGGCAAAGTATCTTTTCAATTTGCACCTGTTTCTCCGACCAACGGCTAGTTAATTTTCAATATGCAATATTTTTGATGGAAACGCAAGAGAACTAAACCAAGTGTCGGGACCCGCGTGACCGTGAACCCTATCCTGCTGGTCCTAGCCGCTAGGCGGTGTTCGCGTTTCTGAATGCATCGCGCCATTTGTAGTGACCTCACTACTTATTCTTGACAATTGCCATCGGCAGCGGCAGGTTGAGAACCTATCTC